>JABWAY010000016.1 GCA_013360825.1 Candidatus Brocadiia bacterium
GAACCGGCGGCGCGCCCCGCCTCACCCCCCGCGTCGAAACGCCGGGGAATCCGCTGGAGCGACCCTGCGACGGGATCTCTCGCCGACCCCGCCGCCCCGCCCCACCCGCTCGCGGCCTGCCGCGACCGCCGCGAGACCGCGCTGAAATCCTGGCGGGAAACGTCGGTGGACTTCGAATTCTCGAACTCCACGCTCCGGGAGATCGTCACCGAGATGTCCCGGCGCTGGAACCTCTCGGTCGGCATCGACCCCGGTCTCTCTCCCGACACGCGCCTCTCCTGCTCGATCAGCGGCCTGGACGCGGCCAGCGCCATGGAGTTCCTCACGGAGTTCCAGGGCCTCGCCTGGGTGGTCGACGGGAACGGAGACACGTGGGTCGTTCCCGCCGCCAAACGCGCCCTCTATGAACCCAAAGAAGCCGTCGAACTCGCCGCGCTCGAGGGCGCGCTCGCCCGTGCGACCGCGGACCTCGAACCCGCCCGTCCGACCGAGTTCGAACTCGCCGCCATCCGGAAACTCGGTGAAACCCGCTTCACCCCGGACCCCGCGGAGACGACCCTCGACATGGCCTGGAAGCGTCTCTGGGAGCCGCTCCAGATGGGGCTCAACATCGACCGCGCGAGCATCCCGAATCCTCAGGACATCACCTTGAGCTTCTCGGGCGAGGACGTCCCGGTTCTCGAAGCCCTGAACGCAGCGCTGACGTCGAAAGGACTGACGTGGCGGATGGAGAACGGCGTCCCGACGGTGATGACGCTGGAGACGGAGCGGGAGAGGACGCGTGCAGCCGGGGAAGCGGAAGCCGCGCGCGTGGGACGGCTGGCCGCCGAGGAGGATGTTTTCGGGAAGTCCGTGGCGCTCGCCGGGGAGGGGCTCGCCATCCGCGACGTCGCGGAGCGGATCTCGAAGGCGCTCGACATCGGGTACCGGATCGACGAGGCGAGCTGGAGCCGGGCGGCGCGGTACGGATTCGACGGCGAGGCCTGTACGCTGAAGGAGATTTTCGAGGCGCTGGGCCGGGGTGCGCCGGTGCGGGTGGTCTACCGCGACGGTGTGCTCTGGTACCTCTCGTCCGGGACGTAGCGGGCGGCACGGCCGGGCGGCCCGTCCCGCCCGGCCGTTCTCCCCCGACTCCCGCGCTGGAACTGGCGGTCCGGGGCCCCCATCCCGTAGACTCACCGCACTTCAGGTTGGCAGTCGAGGGGAGGGGTCCGATGGCCGATTCGACGGTGCCGTGCTGCGCCCAGTCCGATGCTGCATCCCGCAAGGCGTGCCCCGCCTGCGGGGGACCGATGTGCCGCTTCTGCGGCATCTTCGCCCAGGGTTCGGTGGTCTGTTCTCACTGCAAAGGAGCAGGAGGGCGACCGCCGTTGAACCTCGGGGAAACGGGGACAGCGGGCCTGCTCCGGGGCGTGATGTTCGGCGCCGGAGCCGCCCTCGCGTCAGGGCTGGTCTGGGCGGGGATCGCGATCTTCCTGAATCTCGAAATCGGATACGCCGCGGTCGGCGTCGGGTGGCTCGCGGCGTTCGCCGTCGTGGCCGGTTTCGGGCGGACGGGATTCGTGCCGCAGATCGTCTCGGTCTCCTGCGCGCTGTTCGGGCTGGTGGTGGGCAAGTACCTGATCGTCGTCGACGCCGTGAAGGACCATGTCGGCAAGTCCGATCCGGCCGCCGCGGATCAGATCGCGTGGGTCAGCGGCTCGATCGTCTCGCTCTTCGTCGAGAACTTCGGTTCGTTCCTGGGTCCCTATGACGCGCTCTGGGCCCTGTTTGCCCTGCTGGCGGCATGGAAAACCGCGGGCGACCGGGGCGGACCCGGGGAATCGGAGTAAGGCCCGACGGACCGCCCCCGCGGTGTAGCATGGCGCCCCATGCCTTCCCCTCCCGCAGGGCAGGTCACGCTCGTCTTCACCGATCTCCAGGGCTCCACCGAACTCTGGGAACGCCTCGGCACGGCATTCCAGCCGATCCTCGAGCGCCACCACGCGATTCTCCGCGAGCGGCTCGCGGCGCGCTCCGGGTACGAGGTCAAGACCGAGGGAGACGCGTTCATGGTCGCGTTCGGCCTCGCCTCCGACGCCCTGGCCTTCGCGCTGGAAACCCAGGAAGCCCTTCACGCGGAGATGTGGCCGACGGAAACCGGCCCGCTCCTGGTCCGGATGGGGATCCACACGGGAGAACCGCTCTGCATCACCGACTCCGCCACCGGCCGGGCGGACTACTACGGCCCCGCGGTCAATCGCGCCGCGCGGATCGCCGGCGCCGCCCACGGGGGGCAGGTCCTCCTCTCCCGGGTCGCATGGGAGCTGGCCGCCGCCTCGCGCAGCACCGCCGTCGGCGTCTCCCTCGGCGAACACCGTCTCAAGGGCCTCGAGCGCCCCGAGCAGCTCTGGCAGGCCCTTCCCCCCTCCCTCTCCACCCGGACCTTTCCCCCGCCGAAAACCGTCTCCGCCCGCGCCACCAACCTCCCCTCCCCCGCGACCAGCTTCGTCGGCCGCGAGCGCGAGATCCGCGAACTGACCGCCCTCCTCTGCGACCCGGCCACCCGCCTCCTCACCCTCACCGGCCCAGGCGGCACCGGGAAAACCCGCCTCTCCCTCCGCGTCGCCGCCGAACTTCTGGACCGTTTCGAGGGGGGCGTCTGGTTCGCGGATCTGTCCGAAGCAAAGAGTGCGGCGGACATCGCGGAAGCGGTCGCCCGCCCCCTCGGGATCCCGCTTGCCGACCGGAGCGCCCCCGAAGAACGCGTCGCCACGGCCCTCGCGTTCCGAAAGCCCCTCCTGCTGATCCTGGATAACTTCGAACAGGTCGTCGCCTGCGCCCGGGAAACGATCGGCCGCTGGCGCGATGCCGCCCCCGAAATCCGGTTTCTCGTAACCAGCCGGTCTCTGCTCGGCCTCGCGGGAGAGCAGGAATTCGAAGTGCCCCCGCTGGGCGTTCCCTCGGGACACTCCGCCTCGGGACAGACCTCCCGCCTCGAATCCTTCGACGGCGTCCGGCTCTTCCTCGAACGCGCCCGCGAGTCCGACCCGAAATTCCGACCCGACTCGGAGCAGATTCCGGCGGTGGCGGAGCTCTGCCTGCGCCTCGAGGGGATTCCCCTGGCGATCGAGCTCGCCGCGGCGCGGCTGAAGGTCCTGAAGCCGACGGAGATGCTCGCCCGGCTCGACCAGAGATTCCAGGTCCTGCGCTCGACCCGCCGCGACCTCCCTCCCCGGCAGCAGACGCTGCTCGGCGCGGTTGCGTGGAGCTACGACCTCCTCGCGCCGTGGGAAAAGTCGGCGTTCCACCAGGCCTGTGTTTTCCGGGGCGGCTTCCGGCTGGAAGACGCCGAAGCGGTGCTCTCGCTTCCGCCGGATGCCCCGGACGGGATCACGGCGATCCAGACGCTGCGCGAGAAAAGTTTCCTCCGGACGACGGAGACCCCGCTCGGGACGCGGTTCGGGATGTACGTGACGCTGCGCGAGTTCGGGATGGCGCGGTGGGCGGAGCAGGCGAGCGCAGCGGACCAGCATGCACTCGGCCACCGCCACGCGACGCGGACCGTCACTTCGTTCCCCCAGCCCTGGGAGCGCGCCGATGGGATCGTTTCCCAGGAGGACCTCGACCGACTGCAGGCGGAAGAGGAAAACCTGCGGGCGGCGGGCGAGTGGGCGGCGGCGGCCGGCGAGACGGAACTGGCCTGCCGCGCCGCGGTCTGCCTCGCCCCGCTGCTGCAGCTCCGCGGCCCGGTCCACGGGCTCCGGGAACTGCTGGAGCGCGCCATCGCGACCCCGGGCGTCCGCGAGGGAAAATTCCAGCTTCAGGCTCGCCACGTCCTCGCGGTCGAGTCGGGGAGGATAGGAGACCCCGGACGCGCGGCGGAGCTGTTCCGGGAAGTGGAGGAGCGCGCCGGGCCCGTGGGCCTCCCGCTTCTCCGCCTCTGGGCTGCGCTCGGGCGCCACCAGTTTCTCCGTGTCCCGACCGGCGCCCCCGAAGCCATCGCGGAACTCCGGGAGATCGCCGCAGCGTTCCGCGCCTCGGGGAAACCCTCCGGCGAAGTCGCCGCCCAGGTCTACCTCGCAGCGCGCATCCTGCAGACCGACATCCCGGCCGCCCTCGAGGTCCTGAACCAGGCCGAGACCCTCGCCCTGCGCTCCCCCGACCCGTCCGCCGTGCTCCCCGTCATCCTCGAGCGCGCGCGCGTCCTCGAACTCCGCGGCCAGTTCCAGGCCGCGCTCGACGACCTCAATCGCGCGGAGGCGGTCCTCCGGTCCCGCCGCGAAAAACACCGTCTCGCCACCTGCCTCCTTGCGCGGGGAAGAGTCATGCAGCTGGCCGGACTGTCCGACCGCGACTACAGCACCTTCGCGGAGGCCGCCCAGATCTGGCGTGAAGCCGGGGCGAAGGCCGATCTCGCGGAGGCGCTCGGCGCCTGGGGATCCCTCGCCCTCATGCACAGAGATATGGAACCCGCGGCAAGACTCCTGGAGGAGAGTGCCCGGCTGGCCGGGGAGTCCGGGAATTCCGAATTGAGCTCGAAGTCGCTCAATGCCCTCGGCCTTCTGCGTGCGAGGACCTCCGACCTCGCCGGTGCCGAGCGGATCCTGACGGAGTCCGCCCGGGCTTCGATGGCCGCGGGGCTCCACTTCCGCGCCGCCCAGGCCAATATGTTCCTGGCGGATGCCTGGGGCGCGGCAGGCGAGTGGGCGCGGGCGCTTCCCCCCGCGGAGGAAGCCTTTCGGCTCTATGAAGCCATCGGCGCGACCAGCTGCCTGCCGCCGGCGCGGATCTCCCGGGGTCTGGTCCGGCTGGAGGTCGGGCGTGCGGCGGAGTGCGCGGCGGACCAGACGGAGGCGTTGAGGGAGCTGGAAGCGCTCGGGCAGGGGGGGTTCGAGATCGCGATCCGGGGGCGGATCTTCCTTGGCCGCGCGCTGGCTGCGACCGGAGACTTCGACGGTGCGCGGCGACTGCTGGACCGGACGCGGGAGGAAACCGCCGAGACTGTTCGGAATCATCCGCAGCTCGGGGGACCGCTGATGGAAGAACTGAAGAAGCTGGAGGCGGCGGTCGGGCGGAGCGCCTGCTGATCAGACCTTACGGAGACGCGCGATCCCGGCCTCGAGCGTGGCGTCGACCTTGGCGAAGCAGAGCCGGGCGAGCCTCTGCCCTGCGGGGGGGGCTTCGTAGAACGGCGAGAGCGGAATCGCCGTCACGCCATGGTCGATGGTGAGCGACCGGCAGAACGCCCTGTCGTCGAGATTACTGACGGCGGAGTAGTCGACCAGCTGAAAGTAACTCCCGTGCACGGGGAGCGGCCGGAACCGGGTCGTCCGGAGCGCGGCGGCGAAGGCGTCGCGGCGGGCCTGGTAGAACGCGCCGAGGCCGGCCGCGTGACCGGGGTGTTTCTCGAGCATTTCGGCGAGGGCGGCCTGCGCCGGTGTGAAGGTGCAGAAGGTCACGTACTGGTGCACCTTGCGGAATTCGGCCGAGAGCGCGGGAGGGGCGATGCAGGTCCCGATCTTCCACCCGGTGCAGTGATACGTCTTCCCGAAGCTCGAGATCACGAACGCGCGCTCGGCCAGCTCCGGGACGCGGAGGACGCTCTCGTGGCGGCGCCCGTCGAACAGAATGTGCTCGTAGACCTCGTCCGACAGGAGGAGAACCCGGGTGCCGCGCAGAATCGACGCAAGCATCCTGAGATCGTCCGCGGAGAGGACCGTCCCGGCCGGGTTGTGCGGCGAATTGATCATGAGGAGCCGCGTCCGCGGCGTGATCGCCTCCCGGACCCGCTCCCAGTCGACCGAAAAGTCGCGCGGATCGAGCGGGACATGCACCGCCCGCCCCCCCGCCATGTCCACCGCAGGCTCGTAACAGTCGTAGCACGGGTCCAGCACGATGACCTCTTCCCCACCCCGCACGACCGCCATCACCGCGTCGAAAATCGCCTCGGTCGCCCCCGACGTCACCGTGACCGACGTCTCCAGATCCACGGAACACCCGTACAGCCGGCCGGCGGTCGCCGCGACGGCCTGGCGGAGCGCGGGCAACCCCGCCATCGGCGCATACTGGTTCCGCCCCTCGGCCATCGCGCGGGACAGCGCGTCGACGAGCTCCGGCGGGGTCGCGAAGTCCGGAAACCCCTGCCCGAGATTCACGGCCTTGTGCTCCGCCGCAAGGGCGGACATCACGGTGAAGATCGTCGTGCCGACCTTCGGGAACTTCGTTTCGGGCAGAAGGGGGGTGTTCATGGGGGCGGATTATGCCGGAACGGGGGCCGGGAATGGACGTTCCATGCGGAGGTCTCCTCCCGCTACAATCCGCCGCCATGATCGATCCCCTGTCGCTTTGCGTCGGAGCCGCCGCCGCCGGAGCCGCGGTCCTCGGCGCATTCGTGCGCGGGGTGGTGCATCCGCGGAGTTCGCTGCTGGGGCGCGTCCGCTGGCACGGCGACCGGTCGGCCCCGCGCGTGGCGCTCACGTTCGACGATGGCCCGCACCCCGACGCGACGCCCGCGATCCTGGACGTGCTGGCGGAGCACGAGGTCCGCGCGGCGTTCTTTGTGATCGGCCGCCACGCGGAGCGGTGGCCCCACCTGGTCCGGCGGATGGCGGACGAGGGACATCTCATCGGAAACCACAGCTTCGACCATCACCACTGGGGGATGCTCGGATCCGCGCGCTACTGGCGCGACCAGATCGAGCGCACCCAGTCGCTCGTCGAGACCCACGCCGGCATCCGCCCCGCCTACTTCCGCCCGCCGATGGGGCTCAAGTCGCCCAGCCTGACGCGCGCAGTCCGGGACTGCGGGCTGGAGCAGGTGACGTTCAGCGTGCGGGGATTCGACGGGTTCCGGACGACGTCCGAGCGGGTTCTGGAACGGATGGTTCCCGTGGCGGCCCCCGGCGACATCCTGACGCTGCACGACGGTCGCGATCCCTGGGTCGACCGCCCGCGCCTCGCCGCGCGGGACGCCGTGGCCCCGCTCATCCGCCGCCTCCGGGAGCGCGGGCTCGAGCCGGTCCGGCTGGATGAACTTCTCGAATCGCCCGTGGTGGAGCGCACGGAGTCCCCGAGCGAGTCCCCGTCGGTCCGGGATCTGCCGGTCGGCGCCTGAGCGCCCTCAGTCCAGGGAGGCCCTGACGACCCGGCAGCCGTCGTCCGAGCAGCGGAGAAACCAGATCCCCCCAGACCCCGCGACCGGCCGCCTCACCGCCCCGGCGCCTTCCTCGGTCAGCGTTTCCGCCCAGTACACCTGCCCGGTCCCGGACCGACGCAGTTGCTGAAGCTGCACCGCCGGCGGAGCGTCCTTTCCGGCGCGCAGGACGAGGAGGTCGAGTCCTCCCGTGTCGAAGGCGATCTCCTGGATGGCCCCCCTCGCGCTGAAGTCGTGCAGCGTCCCGGCGGCCGTGTCGAAGACCCGGAGCGTCGATGCCGCCGGGTCGCCGCCGTTTTCCAGCCACGCGATCAGCCCGGTCCCCGGGGCGGCGACGAGAGAGGTCAGCGACGCGCCGGCCACCTCCCTCAGTGCGGCGAAAGCGGGGGCGTCGGCGCGCGCATCGGCGCTCTCGATCGTCCCCTGTCGAGCGTCCGCGGCGGCCCCGGCCGGCGTCGAGAGCACCAGAATGCGGAGCCCATCCCCCGTGAAGACCGGCGTCCCTCCCGGCGTCCGCCCGGCGCGCGGCTCGACCACCCGCCTGCGCTCCCCGGCGACGTCGTGCAGGATCACCTTCCCCTCCGAAATCCAGGCCAGAACGCCGTCCCCCGGCGCGAACGCCAGCCCTCCCTCACCGGCGCCCATCTCTCGGTGCACCTTCTCCCGCGCCGTCATCACGTGGACCTTCCCGGCCGCGATCCACGCGACGTGGACGCTCCCCGGCGAGGTCGCCCAGGCTGTGATCGGAGCGTCCGCCTCGACGAGAACCTCGGGCCCCTTGCCGGCGGCCGGGTACCCCGTGATCCGCTGCCCGGTCCGGACGGCGAACCCCGTCCCCCAGGCGCAGAGCTCCGGGTGCTCCGTCGTCACGCCGGTCGGCGTGTTGACCGGTCTCCGGTAGGCGCGTTTGGCGAGCACCGGGGCGGCGAGGAGCAGGATGGCGAGCGCGACCGGGAGGAGTTTCATGGGGATCCTGGAGCAGGGGTGTGGGGATTGGACGCCCGCGCGGGAGCAAGGTTCCCGGGAACCGGGCGACACGCCCTCGGAGGCCGGCATCAATCCCTTAAGGAAAGCGAATCGGGTCAAACCTGCAGTTTGGGGGTGTTCACGTGCAGAGCCGCACGCTATAACCCCGCGGTTCCCCAGAGGTCGGACGGCGCTCTCCCGGCCGCCGAAACAGAGATGAACAGGACGACGGCAGTCATCCTCGGCGCGGTTCTCGCCGCCACGGCTCTCGGCGTCACCGTGTCGACCCTGCGCGGGACCGCGCCCGCGCCGGACCGCGGCGCGCCGGCGAAGCGCGCGGCCGAACCGACCGCCGCTCCCGCACCACGCCCTTCGATAACGCACGCCACCGCGGTGGAGGACTTCGAGACCCGCGGCTGCGATCACGACCACCTCGGCGTCGATCCGGATCCCCAGCCCCCTCCGCCCGCGCAGCCGGAGCCGTGGATGCTCCCGGAGCGCGCGGTGAGGCGCATCGAACGGGATCTCGGCGTCGCCCGCGAACAGGCGCTCGAGGTCGCCCGGATCCTCGGCGAACACCTGGAAACGGTGGCGATGCTCGAGTCCTCCCTGGCGGATTCACCGGACAGCCTCGACTCGACCGTCACCGGCGAGGCCTGGGCCCGCACCGAGGACCGCCTCCGCCCGCTCCTCACCGCCGACCAGATCGACCGCCTCCGCCTCATCCCCTTCGAACCCCCTCCCGCCGCCCGGCGGGACTGACCTTCCACGGAGACCCCGATGCGCTTCGCCGCCCTCCTGACCTTCCTGACCGCCACGACCCTCCTGGCCGCGCCGCCGAAGCCGGCGGTGACCTGGGACGAGTCCCCGAACCGGACCGGGTCGAGCCGGGAGACGAGCTACGACATCGACACGATCGTGATTCACACGACGGAAGGGAAGGACACCAACGGGGACGGCGTGTTCACCGAGTGCTACACGCAGGCGATCTCGTGGTTCAACAACCCGGCCGCGGGGGTCAGCGCGCACTACGTGATTTCGCCGTCCGGCGCGGTGACGCAGATGGTCGCGGACGACGACATCGCGTGGCACGCGACGTACTACAATTCGCGCTCGATCGGGATCGAGTGCGCCGGGTTCAGCTCGAAGGCGGGCACCTGGACCCCCGCGCTCCTCGAGACGCTGTCGTCCCTCGTGGCCTACCTCTGCGACGCCTACGACATCACGGCGGTGCACCCCGCGGGGAATGCCTATGACGAGCCCGGGGACAAGTTCACGAAGACAGGGCTGGTGGGGCACGCGCAGATCCAGCCGTGGAGCCGGTCGGACCCGGGGGCGTACTTCCCGTGGGCGGCGTTCGTGGAGGCGGTGAACGAGAAGCTGGACGTCGCCCCCCCTCCCGCGCCGGTCCTCCTCTCCCCCGTCGCCGGGGCGACGGTCCCGGCGGGGGCCGTGTTCTTCGACTGGTCCACCGTCCCGACGGCGGACGACTACCAGCTCAAGGTGTTCACGCCGGCGGGAGCGCTCGTCCACACCTCCTGGCCCAAGTCGTCGAGCGGGTCTGCGACCCTGGCCGCGGGGAGTTACGTCTGGCATGTCTGGTCGCATAACGGCGCCGGGTACTCCTCGACGAGCGCTTCCTCAACCCTGACGGTCGTCGCACCCCCCGCGCCCCCGGCCCCGGGGGGATTGACGCCTCAGTATCCGGGAAGCGGCTGGAGCGTGCTGGGGACGTCCGTCAAGCTGGCCTGGGACCCGATCCCGGCGGCGGTGGAGTATCAGGTGAGCCTGGAGTTCAAGGACGGGACGCTCTGGAAGACCTACTACGTCTGGGCGACGACGGCGAGTTCGAAGACGGTCTGGCCGACGATGACGAAGAAGTGGTACCGGTGGCGGGTGCGGGCCCGGACCGCTGCCGGGGGGTGGGGGATCTGGTCCGGGTGGGCGGAGTTCTACTTCAGGAATCCGACCAAGAGCTGAGTTGCCGCGGGAATCGGGCGGACGGGGTTGACGCGGGGCCGGGGCCGGTGTATCATTGTGAGTGAATGTTCACTCACGCGCCGCTGCTTGACCTCGGCTCCGGCCCCACCCTCCTCTTCCTCCACGGCATCGGCATGCGCGCCGCCGCCTACCGCCCGCTCCTCGACCTCCTCTCCCGCCACGCCCGCGTCATCGCCCCGGACCTCCCCGGCGCCGGCTGGGCCCCACTCCCCGACGGCCCCCTCACGCTCGATCGCTTCGCCGACGCAGTCCAGGCCATGCTCGACGCCCGGGGGATCCGGCCCGCGGCCATCGTCGGCCACTCGCTCGGCGGGGGAGTTGCCCTGTCGCTCGCCGCACGAGGCACGCCCCCCCGATCCCTGATCCTGATCGACTCCGTGGGTCCCGGCGTGCAGACCTCCCCCGCGAACCTCCTCGCACGCTTCTTCCTGCTCAAAACCCTCCGGGTCATCCTGACCCCTTCCCGCTGGCCGGCAGTCTGGCGGGTCCTGCCGCATTTCCTCGCGACCACGGCGTTCCGGTTCCGGAAGATGGTGCGCCTGGGCGGGTTCGCGATCCGGGCGGCGCGGGAAAGGCACCCGGCGCTCTCCGGTTCGATCCCGCCGCCTGTGTTTGTCACGGCGGTCGACGATGAGCTGTTTCCGCCGGCGCTCTACCGGGACTGCGCGGCCGGGCTCCGGGGTTCGCGCGTGGTGGAGGTCGCGGGAGGGCACGACTGGTGCCTGCTGCGGCCGGTGCTGGCGGCCCGGGTTGTGCTTGCGGCGTGGCGGGAAGCGGAGTCCGGGGAGGAGGTGTTGCAGGGGACGTCGGGAATGGGCCCCAAACATGCTTGACGCCGCCGGTTGCCGTGGGCAGCATCGGGAGCCGCCAGTCGAGGCGACGGGTCTCCGGCGGGCTGCGTGAGGGAATTTCCGCACTTTCGCGATCTTAGACGCACTTTCGGCCCACGGAGAACCCCTGGACATGCCTGAAACCGCCCTCCCGACCCCGGATTCCCTGGTCATCGGCCTCGACGTCGGCTCCACCACCGTCAAGGCCGTCGTCGTCGATCCGACCACACGGAAAATCCTCTGGTCGGACTACCAGCGCCACGAGACGCGGCAGGCCGAAAAAGTGAAAGAGTTCCTGGTCGCCATCGGCCGGGAGTTCGAGCGAGTCCCGCGGGAGAAAATCCGCATCTTCCTCACAGGCTCCGGTTCCGGCCCGCTCCGCGAACCGACCGGCGGCGGCTTCGTCCAGGAGGTCAACGCCGTCACCCTCGCCGTCGAAACCATGCACCCGGACGTCTCCACCGTCATCGAACTCGGCGGCCAGGACGCCAAGATCATCCTCTACCGCGAGGAAACCCGACCCGGCGAACGCCGCGCCATCGCATCCATGAACGACAAGTGCGCCAGCGGGACCGGCGCGACGATCGACAAGTGTTTCGTGAAGGTGGGGATCGACCAGGCCGAGACGCAGTCCGTGAAATGGGACTCTTCGCGCCTCCACCATGTCGCGGCGAAGTGCGGGGTGTTCGCGGAGACGGACATCGTGAATCTCGTGAAGAGCGGGATTCCGGCGGGCGAGATCCTGTGCTCGCTGGCGGACGCGATCGTGATGCAGAACCTGTCGGTGCTGGCGCGGGGGAACACGCTGAAGCCGCGGGTCATCCTGCTCGGCGGGCCGAACGCCTACCTCCCGTTCCTGCAGGCCTGCTGGCGGATGCGGATTCCGGAGACGTGGGAATCGCGCGGCTACGCGTGGCCGAAAGATGTGCCGCTCGAGGAGCTGATCTTCGTTCCGGAGAATGCGCTCTACTACGCCGCCTACGGCGCCGCGCTCTACGGCCTGTACGAGCCCGCGTCGGTCGGCGGGTACCGCGGTCTCGACCCGCTGAACGCCTTCATCGGCGGCGGGCGGGCCTCGCAGCTCGGCGCGAAGGCGGGCGGGCCGCTGGTGAAGGACGCGGCGGAGCTCGAGCAGTTCCGGAAGGAGTACGCGATCCCGAAGTTCGTGCCGGTGACGCCGGAGCGGGGCTCGACGATCCGCGGCGTGGTCGGACTCGACGGCGGGTCGACGTCGACCAAGGCGGTCCTGGTGGACATGGACGGCAACCTCCTGGCCAAGCAGTACCTGCTGTCGAAGGGGAACCCGATCGCGGACACGAAGGAAATTCTGGGGCTCCTGCGCGCCTGGGCCACCGATCACGGCGCGACGCTCGACGTCGCGGGGTTCGGCGCGACGGGCTATGCCGCCGACGTCCTCGACGAGACCCTCCGCACCGACGCCAAGGTCGTCGAGACGGTCGCCCATATGGCCGCCGCGGTGAAATACTGCGGCGAGGTCGACGTCATCTGCGACATCGGCGGGCAGGACATCAAGGTCCTGTTCATGGTGAACGGCGAAATCCGCAACTTCCGGCTCTCCAACCAGTGCTCTGCCGGCAACGGGATGCTCCTCCAGGCGATGGCGAACCAGTTCGGGATCCCCGTCACCGAGTACGCCGAGACCGCGTTCCGCGCCGCCCTGTCCCCGAAGTTCAGCTACGGCTGCGCCGTCTTCCTCGACGCCGACCGCGTGAATTTCCAGCGCGAGGGGTACTCCAAGGAAGAGCTGCTCGCGGGCCTGGCCATGGTCCTCCCCAAGAACGTCTGGCAGTACGTCGTCCAGATCCCCCGCCTCGCCCAGCTCGGCTCCCGCTTCGTCCTCCAGGGCGGCACGCAGTACAACCTCGCGGCGCTGAAGGCGCAGGTCGACTACATCAAGGCGAGGGTCCCCGGCGCCTCCGTGTTCGTGCATCCGCACCCGGGTGAGGCCGGCGCGATCGGCGCCGCGCTCGAGGCGCTGCACACGGTCAAGCGCAGGAAGACGAGCCGGTTCGTGGGGCTCGACGCGGCGATCGGGATCGCGTGGGAGTCTCGGACGGACGAATCGACGCGCTGCCATTTCTGCCCCAACCTCTGCTCGCGGACGTTCGTGGACGCCGAGACGCCGGACGGGCGCAAGAGCCGGTACATCTCGGGATTCAGCTGCGAGAAGGGGACGGTGGAGTCGGAGGATGCGCTGAAGGTGCTGGTGGCGAAGCGGAAGGCGCTCAAGGCGAAGTACCCGAATCTCGTGGACTATGAGGCGAAGCTGGCGTTCACGTCGTTCACGAAGGCCGCCCCGCCGCCGGCGGCGGGGGCGATGATCACGGCGAACGAGGTGAAGACGTCGTTCTTCGGCGGGGTGAAGCGTGTCCCGGTGACGCGCCCGATCCGGAGGTCCGGGGCGGAGGCGGCGGCGAAGCGCGAGAAGGTCCGGATTGCGATCCCGCGGGTCCTGAACATGTACTCGACCGCGCCGTTCTTCCGTGCCTACTTCGAGGCGCTCGGCGTCCCGGAGCGGAACGTGATCTTCAGCGACGCGACGAGCGAGGAGATGTGGGTCGAGGGCGGGCGCTACGGATCGAATGATCCCTGCTATCCGTCCAAGGTCGCGCAGGCGCACATCCATCACCTGCTGTTCCACAAGCACCCGAAGCTGCCGCTCAACTACATCTTTTTCCCCTGCCTGACGCACATCCCGAATTTCGTCACGGAGACGATGGAGTCCACGGCGTGCCCGATCGTGTCCGGGGCGCCGAAGGTCGTGAAGGCGGCCTTCACCAAGGAGGTCGACTTCTTCGCCTCGAACGGGATCGAGTACGTCGACCCCGCGCTGACCTTCGCCGAGCCGAACTTCCTCTCCCTGCAGATGTTCGAGGCGTGGGGCGGGAGGCTCGGGTTCACGCCGGACGAGGGAGACCATGCCGCGCGCGAGGGATACCGGGCTCTTCGGATGTTCGACGAGGAGATGCAGCGGCGCGGGATGGAGATCCTGGAGCAGCTCGAGGAGCAGAACAAGGTCGGGGTGCTCCTTCTCGGCCGCCCCTACCACAACGACCCGGGGCTGAACCACGGCGTCCTGGAGGAATTCCAGGCGCTCGGCTACCCGATCCTCTCGATCCGCTCGATCCCCAAGGACCCGGCCTGGCTGGCCCGGTTCTTCCGCGCGGATCTCGAGAAGAAGGTGATCGGCTCCCCGCTCTCGGTCTCCGACGTCTGGCCGGAGAATTTCACGGCCAACACGGCGCAGAAAGTCTGGGGGGCCAAATTCGCGGCGCGCCACCCGAACGTCGTCGTTCTGGACCTGTCGAGCTTCAAGTGCGGCCACGACGCGCCGACCTACGGGATGATCGACTCGATCATCAACGCGAGCGGGACGCCGTATTCCGCCCTTCACGACGTCGACGCCAACAAGCCGGGCGGGTCGATCGCGATCCGCGTCCGGACCTATGCCCACACGCTTCACCGCCACGAGGAGGAACTCGAAGACCTCGCGGCGAAGAAGTCGGAGCTGGAGCGCCGGGTGGAGGCGAAACGGCGTGAGCTGCTCGCGGCGCGCAACCAGGCGGTCCGGGCCGCGACGGCCGGCGACGCCGGCGCGGAGATCCGGGAGATGGCCGGCGCCTACTCGGCCTACCTTGAGACCGACGAGCCGCCGCGCGCCTTCACCGTCGACGACCTGAAACGCCTCGACGTCGATCCGCTGCCCCCGACGGAGGCCGCGCTCGTCCTGCGCGGCGGCCGCATCGAGTCCGAAACCGAAACCGCTTCCTCGGAGAGCCCACGATGAACCTCGACCCTGAACCCGCCCCGATCATCCCCTCGTTCGAGACGATCGAGGCCGAATTGCGCGCCTTCGAGAAGGAGGAACGTGCGCGCCTTGGGCTGGTCGAGGAGGAGATCCTGCACTGGACGGACGGCAACCCGCAGCAGTTCGCGCGGGACCAGCGCGACTCCACGACGATCCTGGTCGGCGGCCTGACGCTGGCCCACGACACGTTCGTGAGCGCGGCGCTGAACGGACTCGGGTACCGGCTCGAGCCTCTTCCCTGCCCGGACCTGGAAGCCCTCCGCGTCGGCAAGGAGTTCGGCAATCGCGGGCAGTGCAACCCGACGTATTTCACGGTGGGCGGCCTTGTCAAGCACCTGATCCACCTGCGGGATGAGCAGAAGATCCCGGTCCAGGAGATCGTCACGCGGTACGTGTTCATGACCGCAGGCGCCTGCGGTCCCTGCCGGTTCGGCATGTACGCGACGGAGTACCGGAAGGCGCTCCGCGACGCCGGGTTCGACGGCTTCCGCGTGCTTCTGTTCCAGCAGCAGGGCGGCCTGCGCCAGGCGACGGGCCCGGACAGCGCCGTCGAGTACACGCCGGCGTTCTTCCGTGCGGTCGTGCGCGCGATCATCGCGGGCGATGTCCTGAATGCGGCCGGGTACCGCATCCGGCCGTACGAGGTGAAGAAGGGGGCCACGGACGCGGCGCTGGCGGAATGCCGCACGGTGATGGCGGACGCGTTCCGGCGCGGGAAGTCCGCGGCGGCGGCGCTCTGGCGCTGCGGGAACATCCTGAACACCGTCGCGGTCGACCGGCTGCAGCCCAAGCCCAAGGTGTCGGTGATCGGCGAATTCTGGGCGATGACCACCGAGGGAGACGGAAACTACCGGCTGCAGCGGTTCCTGGAGCAGGAGGGGGCCGAGGTCGATGTCCAGCCCGTCACGGCCTGGCTTCTCTACAATATCTGGGAACACAGCTACGACACCCGGCGCCGCCTGACGCTCCCGGTCGAGGACGCCGCGAGCATGGGCCTCGCGGGCTCGAACCCGCGGAAGAAACTCGCCCTCCTCTGGGGCGCCGACAAGGCGCTGCGCGCCATCTACGCCGTCTTCGCCAGGGCCCTCGGCCTCGGCCACGTCCATCTGGCCGACATGGAGGAGATCGCGACCATTTCCCACTCCTACTACGACAACCACCTCCGCGGCGGAGAGGGACACATGGAGGTCGGTAAGCTGATCAAGACCGCAAGAGAACGCAAGGCGCACCTGGTGATCTCCGTAAAGCCGTTCGGGTGCATGCCGTCCTCCGGCGTCTCCGACGGCGTCCAGTCCCTCGTCACCGCCCGCCACCCCGACGCCGCCTTCCTCGCCATCGAGACCACCGGCGACGGCGAGGTCAACGTCCAGTCCCGCGTCCAGCTCGACCTCTTCAAGGCCCGTCGCCGGGCGGAGGAAGAGTTCAAGAAGGCCGTCGAAGGATCCGGGAAAACGCTGGAGGAACTGAAGGCGCTCGCAAAAAAGCGCGGCCGCGGGAAGGCACTCTGGTACCCCGCGCACACGGTCGCCGGGACCGGCGCCAACACCGTCGTGGAGATCGCCGGCAAGCGTGTGCGCGAGGCGGTCGGGGTGGGGTAACCTCCCCCCGCTGTTTCCGGCGGCGATCCGCAGCGAGCTCCACGTCGAGGACACCCCGATGCCCCCGGACCCTACCCTGGTGATCCGCCTCCGCGAGGCCTGTCTGCCTCACGGGGCTGTCGAGAAGTCGATGTTCGGCGGGCTCGCGTTCATGGTGCGGGGGCACATGGCCTGCGGGATCCTGGGCAGGGACCTCATGGCCCGGGTCGGGCCGCCGGCCGCCGCCGCAGCCCTCGGGCGCCCCGGCGTCCGGCCGATGGATTTCACAGGCCGGCCGCTGGCGGGATATCTCTATGTCGGTCCGGCGGGCACGCGGACGGACAGGATGCTCGCAGACTGGGTCCGGGCGTGCGTGAGTTTCGTCGGCTCCCTGCCGCCCAGGACGACCGGAAGCCCGCGCAGGCGCGCTCCAGGAAAGAAGTCGGGGACGGCCGGGGTGAAAGCCGCGAAGTCGGGCTCCCGGAGGTCGCCGCGCGGGTGACACCGCAGGCTTCGACGCCGGGGCGGGGTCCTGACAGATACGGGATCCGGAGATACGATCCCCCCATGGACGATCTCCAGAACGAATCCAGGCGCCTCGAACTCCTGCACACCCTCCGGATCCTCGACACCCCCCCTGACCCGGTGTTCGACGGAATCGTCCGGCTCGCGTGCCGCATTTTCGACGTCCCCATGGCGGCCGTCACGTTCGTCGACCGGGATCGCCAGTGGTTGAAGGCCCGGGTGGGCATCGATTTCTGTGCGACCCCCCGCGAGGATTCCTTCTGCACCTGGACGATCCGCGAAAACAGGACCCTCGTCGTCCCCAACGCGGCGCAGGACTCCCGCTTCAGCCAGAATCCGTACGTCTGCCGACCCCCGGGGATCCGGTTCTACGCAGGCGCCCCGACCCGGCTGGCCGGCGGAGAGCGCATGGGGGCACTGTGCATCCTGGATATCCGGCCCCGGACGCTGTCGATCGCAGACCAGGAAGCGCTGGGGACACTCTCCGACCTGATTTCGGACGCGCTGCAGCTCCGGGTCGCCCACGCGGCCCTCGCGGAGCAGGCGGAGACGCTGCTGCGCATCGTCGGGAGCGCGGGTGAGGGGATCATCGTGGTCGATCCCCGGGGTCACTTCATCCTCTTCAACAATCGGGCCGAGGAGCTTCTGGGGCGTGGCGCGGAAGATGTCTCCCTGGAAAAGTGGTCGGAGATCTACGGCGTCTTCCGGGAGGACGGCGTGACGCGCTTTCCGGCCGGGGATCTTCCCCTGGCCCGCGCCCTGCGCGGCGAGAGCACGAACCACGTTCCGCTGATCATCCGAAGCGCGCGGATGGGGAGGGATGTGAAGATCGAGGTGTCGGGGCGGCCGATCCGGGGGCCGGAGGGAATCCAGGTCGGCGCGATGGTGACGTTCGGGGAGGTCACGTCCTTCCGCGCGGAGCAGGCGAGGCTGGCCGGCGAGGCCCGGACCGATCCCCTGACGGGGCTCGCCAACCGCCGCGCGCTCGAAGAGCGCCTTGCCCTGCACGCCGCCGAAGCGTCGCGGGGACGGAAGGTCGCGGTCCTGATGGCCGATCTGGATCATTTCAAGCGCATCAACGACAGCGCCGGGCACGCCGAGGGCGATCGCGTGTTGAGGCAGGCGGCGGAGGCATTTCGGGGCACGGTGCGATCGACCGACCTGGTGGCGCGGTACGGGGGCGAGGAGTTCTGTGTCGTCCTTCCGGATGCGGGGACGAAGGAGGCGGTCGAAATCGCCGAGAAACTGCGCCGGCGGGTCAACGGGGCGGTCGGCCCGGCGGAACTGACGGTGAGCATCGGCGTCGCCTCGACGGAGGCGCTCGGCCTTCTGCCGGCGAGGGAACTCCTGGAGGCCGCGGACCGGGCGCTCTACCACGCGAAGGTCGGAGGGCGCGATCGTGTCGAAGTCGCGGAGCCGCACGGATAACGTCGCACCGGGACGCAGGGGACAGGCTGCTCCGGGCGGCGCGTTCCCGCCAGGCAGCTCCACGATGAAATTGTGCCATTCAGACGACGCGGTTTTCGGCGGCATGCAGGGAGGAGACCGGAATCGATGTCGGTGAACATCGATGAGGATCGACGACGGCGCAGGACGTTGAAAGATGCGAGGATGGATGGCACAAGAGCATCGTGGAGTTGCTTAAACTCTGTCGCGTGGACGCCGAACTCGCTTACGTCTTCCGCCACGCCCTCCTGCGGGACGCCGCCTATCAGCTCCAGCTCCCGGGGGATCGCGCAAAACTCCACGGGCTCGCGTTCGCGCTGATCGAGCGGCTCATGGGGGGACGACCGCCGGCGCCGCCGCCGCTCGGGGCCGCGGAGAGCGTGCGATGGATCCCTCATCCCTCCGACACGGCGGCGGAGGAACTCGCCGACCATGCGCAGGCCGCCCGGCGGGACGGCGCCGCACCCCATCCGGACCTCTCGGAGGCGCGGGCCCTCTACCTGCGCAGGGCGGCCGAGCATGCGGAGGCGACCTTCCGCAGCGAGACGGCAGGACGCCTCTGGCTGCAGCTCGCGGAGGTCGTCCCGAGGGATTTCCGCGGGGAGGCGCTTCGCCAGGCCGCCGTCGCCATGGGGCGTTCGGGACAGCCGAAGAATGCCCTTCCGATCTTCGAGCAGGCGGTCGCGGCAACCCGGGAGGCGGGAAACCGGCGGCTGGAGGCACTCGCGCTCCGTTCGTTCGGGCTCGGCCTGAAGGACCTCGGCCGCGTGGAGGAAGCCCGCAGTTTCATTCAGGCGGCGTTCGAGATTCACCGGGAGGTCAATAATCCCCTGGGGGAGGGACAGGCCCTCGCCGGACTGGCCGGCCTCAGCAGCGAGCGCGGAGAAAACGAGGCGGCGGAGCGCTCCTACTCGATGGCGCTGGCCAGGGTCCGGGCGGGCGGCGCGCGCAACGCGGAGGCGGCGGTGCTCTCCGGGATGGGAGTCCATCACTACGCCACCGGGCGGGCGGAACTGGCGGAACAGGAGTTCGAAACGGCGCTGGCCATCGTGGTCGAAACCGGCGACCGGCGGACGGAGGGGTCGGTCCGGGGGCGCCTGGCCATCCTCCACCGCCATGCGGGCCGGACCGATCTCGCCGCCCGCTTCCACAAGGAGGCGCTGGCGATACACCGGGAGATCGGGAACAGGCGGGGCGAGGCGCTGACGCTGTCGAATCTCGGGCTTCTCCACCAGGACAGCGGGCGGCCCGGCGAGGCGGAGGCGTGCTACGACCGGTCGCTGGCCATATTCCGGGAGCTCGGAGTCCGGCGGGATGAGGGGATCTCGCTGGGGAACCTCGCCGGGCTTTACGGCATGACCGGGAGATTCGAACTGGCGGAGCGGAGCTACCGGGAAGCCCTGGCGATCCACCGGGACGTCCGCAATTCGAGGCACGAGGGGGCCCATCTCTGCGACTTCGCCGTGCTTTACGTGAACGCGGGCCGGGCCGATCAGGCGCGGGTCTGCTGGGAGGAAGGGGCCGGGATCCTGCGCCGGAACGGGGACACCGGGGAGCTGGGCCGCAAGGTAGAGGCGATCCGGGAAGCCTGCCGGAACTCCGGAATACCGCCGCTGGAGTGACGGGCGGTCAGGGAGTCTCGCGGATGCTGATCGACCGGATCGCGACCGGACCGCTCTCAAATTTCAGGCGAAGCGGATCGGTGCCGACGCGGGCCGCGAAGACGCCGGGAATCGGGAGTCCGTCCAGGACGGCCGTCGCGTCCGCCCCGACCACGCGCAGGACCAGCCGGTGATTGGCGTACAGGTTGGGCCCTTCGTCGAGCACCGCGTCCCCGAGACGGATCCGGAGGGAGGTCTCGCGGCCGGCCTCGGAGTAGAAGAAGACGTAGACCATGAAATTCCGGGCGGTGGAGGGGATGCCGATCTCGCCACGGCCGGTGAGAGATCCGTCGTCGCCGGCTTTCCAGCCGGCGGGATCCGGAACGCGGAGCCCCTGGATCTTCCCGGGACGCAGGAACGAATAGACTTCGGCCCAGGCGGGCTCTGCCGCCACCTTCTCGACAGCCCGGAGGGCGACATCGTCCAGTTCCATGGTGGTCGCACGCGCCTGGAACAGGATCTCCCCCGCCTCCACCGGGTCCCCCCCCTCGACCGGCTTGACGAGGAGTCCCGTCCCCATCCGGCAGACCAGATGCCGTTCCACGGCGGTGATCTCCGCGCTCTGCCACTCCGGGGTCGCCGCCGGGAGCAGAAAGACCGTCCACCCGGCCCCGGCGCGCACCGTGACCGACGCATGCCGGCCGCTCAAGACGCGATACCGGAAACTCAGGCGGAAATTGCGGACCGGGCGGGGAAACCGGAGTGTTGCGGGCGACTCCGCGTCGGCCGAGACGCCGGACAGAACTCCCTCGGACGGTTTCCAGGTCCCGCCACCCTCTTTCTTGAGCAGTCCGAGGCTGGCGCCGTCCGAAAGCAGGAGCGCCCCGCCGAGCGGCGAATCGGCCCCGACGCGGGCGAACGCCGCGTCCGCGGCCTGAAGTTCCTGGGCCGCCTCGGGGGCGAGGGTCCCGGTGACCACGATCTTCGACCAGATCACCTCCGTTTCGCCGGCAGCCCAGAGCGAAGGGTGACTGGTATGAGCCGGAGCCGTGAGGACTTCCTCCCGCGGCGCTCCCCCGTCCCACGTCACGGTCAGTTTCTTTTCGTCGACCCGGTACTCGAAGGGCACCGGCCGGCCGATGGCCGCCTCGCGCATGTCCGCGAGCCAGGGACCGTTCCGGTCGCGGGGAAGGCGGATGATGGAGTCCTCGTCGTTGACCATGACCCAGCCGTGGCCGCGCAGATCCGCCCCGACGATCGGGTAGTCGATCTTCCGGAGGATCGTCACCTCCCCGCGGATGCGGCACTCCCCGGTCAGGGGTGCGCGGAAGACCATCCCCGCGTTCGAGACGCGCAACCCGCCCTTCTCCATCTTTACCCCGAACGCGGGAAGCCCCGCGAAGTCCTCCGTGCCGACCGCCCGCCAGTCGCGGAGCTGCTCCTCCGTGGAAAAGTCATAGCTCCACTCCAGTCCTTCCTTTGTCTTCTTCGGCTGGACCGCAAACCCGGGCTCGAGCTTCGGCCTCGAGAACTCCCGCCAGTCCGCGATCTCCGACTCCGCCGCCTTCCAGGCTGCCGTCTCCACAAACTTCCCCGCACGGTCCAGGAAAAGCTTTACCTTCTTCCAGTCGGCGGCTCCAGCCGCCGCGCGGAGCTCCACAAGCGCCTTCTGCGCGTCCGCCTCGATCGCCGCCGTCTCCCACGCCCCCGCAAGCTGCTCCAGCTCCGCCGATCGCGGGGACCCCTTCCACGCCGCGCGCGCCGCGGCAAAGTCCCCCGCCCCGAGGAGAAACGCGCCGAGGGCGGTCGGAGAGGATCCCCCTTCCGTCGCCAGGATGACGAGGTCCGACGCGACGGCGGTGGCGAAGACCAGGGTGACCGTCCCTCCGCCGCCGATGCGCAGGGCGACCTCGGCCTCCGTGACGGCGCGCAGCGAAGACAGACGTCGCTTCGCTCCGGTCAAGCACGACGCGCCTCGGTCACGTCCGTCCGCACGAGCGTGGCGGACTCCTCGTACGCGATCGAGCCCAGGTTCCTGACCCACCAGTTGCCCGCCGCGCTCGCCGTTTACACGGAAGTGGCCGGGAAGCGGCCGTGCCGGAGGTATGGACGGAACGGCTCGGAAGGGCGTCGTCGCAGCCGCTGGTGTCCGATCAGCCGCCGTCGTGGTGTCCCGCGTCCGGCTCGGGCTGACACTCGGGGTCGCTCAGGTATGGGATCCGACCGTCGGGTAGCACGCAGCAGCCCCGCCGATCGCAGCCGCCGCCTCGACAAGCGCACCAGAGCGCCGACTCGTCGTGCGGCGCCACCGGCAGGCACAGATACCGTGGCGGCAGGCCGGTCCCGCGACAGCGATGATCGTCGCAATACCAGCCGCCGCCGAGCGACGGGAGAGCAAGGCCATAACACTCGCAGTCGTGGTTGCATTGGACGCCCGTGTCCGGCCCGGCGTCCAGGCCACCCTCGAGCTCCGCCGCGTCTCCGGGCTGGGTCAGCCCGGTCTCCGATGTTCCGGCATCCTTGCCTCGAACGTCCTCTCCGCCGCTGGATCGCGTGACGCACGCCAACAACGAGAGCCCGCTGACGAGGAGCGCGGTCGCCTGGCCCCTCGACGGTAGAATCCCGGTCGGCACGATGCGTTGACCTCGGCCGGATTGTGACACGGGGAGGGACCGCCGACTGCGCTCCGTCCTCGGCCATGCCGTCGACCGACGAGCGCAGGCGTCAGGACATCCGCGAGCGATTGGATGGCTTAGGCTCGCCGCATGGGACTCCTGACCTTCGGCATCAACGTCACCCTGGACGGCTGCGTCGACCACCGGGAGGGAATCGCCGACGACGAGACACACGCCTTCTTCACTCGCCTCATGGACCAGGGCGGGGCGATGCTGTGGGGCCGCGTCACCTACGAGATGATGGAGAGCTACTGGCCAGCGGTCGCACGCGGCGACGTGGCGGCGCCGCCGGCGATGCGCGCGTGGGCGGTCAAGCTGGAGGCCAAGCCGAAGTACGTCGTGTCGTCGACGCGAAAGGACTTCCCGTGGACCCACAGCCACCCCATCGCCGGCGACCTGCGCACGGCCGTGCAGAAGCTCAAGGACGCGACCCCGGCCGGCGTGCTCCTCGGTAGCGGCAAGCTCGCGACCGAGCTCGACCGGCTGGATCTGATCGACGAGTACGAGCTGCTCGTCCATCCCAGGATCGCCGGCCACGGGCCGACCCTGTACCAGGGCGGGCTGCCCAGCACGCGTCGGCTCGAGCTCGTCTCGGCGAAGCCGCTCCGCAACGGCGCGGTCGCGATGCACTACCGGCGCGCGCGCTGACTCGGAGCTGCGCCCCGAGCTCCGAAGGTCGATCGCGAAACCGCAGCAGTTCCCGACGGATCCAGGTTCTAACGGATAGACTGCCGGCCGCTTCAGCCCTTCGCTCCGCGCTGCACCGAACGCGCGAACCGATCGAGCTCGTCGATCTCCACGTCGAGGAAGCTGACGAGCACGCGTCTCTTCCCGCCGCGTACCACGACGCGATGTCGCAATCGCGGCCGCGGGTCTTCTGCAGCTAGCCCGCGACCGAGCTCGGCCTCCAGCTTCTCGATCCTCGCGCCTGCGCCGCGCGGCAGGCTCCTGGGCTCGGCCTGGCCGTCGGGGTCGCCGCCCAGGCGCACGATGGCGGCCTTCAGCTCCGCCGGAG
>JABWAY010000017.1 GCA_013360825.1 Candidatus Brocadiia bacterium
GGAGGAATCGCGGGCCGCCGGCGATGCGCCGAACGAGGCGGCGGCGCTGAACACGCTGGGGGTGATCCTTGCGCGCCGGCAGCGGGACGAGGAGGCGGAGGCCGCCTGGCGCCGGTGCGAGCAGGTCGCGCGGGAGGGAGGGGACCGGCGGAAGCAGGCGTCGTCCACGAACAATCTCGGGCTGCTGCGGATGCGCCGCGGCGACCTGGCGGAGGCGACACGGCTGCTGGAAGGCTCGCTGGCCATCGAGCGGGAGATCGGGAACCGTCCGGGCGTGATCGGGAGCATGATCGCGCTGGCCGAAGTCCAGTCGCGGCAGGGGCGCGACGACCTGTCCGTGGATACCTACCGGGACGCGATCCGCCTGGCGCGCGAAATCGGACTGATGTACGCGCTCGGCATCTGCCTGAACAACCTCGCCAGCATCCATGCCCGCGCGCACCGGCTCGACGAGGCGCTCGCGACCTACGGCCAGGCCCTCGAGCTCAAGCGCGAAATGGGCGACCGGTCCGGCGTCGCGACGACCCTCGCCAACTGCGCCATCGTCCGCCAGGTCCTCGGCGACATGGCCGGCGCCGTCTCCACCCTGGAGGCCGCTCTGTCCCAGGCCCAGGTCCAGCGGCAGACCCGGGTTGTCGCCGCGATTCTCGAAGCCCGCGGAAATCTCGCGTGGGTCGTCGGGGATTTCGACGCCGCGATCCGCGATCTCACCGAGGCCGTCGCCATGGATCCGGGACGGGGAGGTTCCGACAGCCGCCTGCTCAAGGCTGTTTCACTTCTGGCAGTCGGAAGGGAAGTCGAAGCGCGGGCGGCGGCCGCGGGGCTCAGCCCCGACCAGGAAGCGCTGTTCCGTGCAAGCCTCGGGGAGCCGGAGTCCGTCTCCCTCGTTCTGTCCCGCCCCCCGGAGCCCGACCAGACCGGCATGCTCTGGAGCTCGATCGCCGCCGCCGCGGGCCGGACGGACGCGGTCGAGGGAATCCGCGGGATGCTCCGCGTCCTGGAAAGCCGCCGGATGCTCGGCATCCTCTGGCGCGTCCGGGCCGATCTCGCCTTCCTGACCGCCTCCCGGGAGGACGCCGCCCGCGCACGCGCCGAGGTCGCGAAACTCGCGGCCCCGCTCCCGCCGGAGCGCCGCGCGACCCTCGAAGCGCATCCGAGCATCGCCCGCCTCGCCCGCGCCGGTCTGTGACCCGGCTCGCGCGCGCTGGCTCCCCGGATGCGGCACCCTGTGAAAGGTCGCTTCAGATGAGATCCCCACGGCCCCTCCTCCTCGCGCTGGCCCTCCTCCTCCCGACCCTGCCGGCCGCGTCCGAGGACGGAAAGAAGAAACCGAAACCGACCCCCCTCGAGCGTGGGATCGCCGGCATCCAGCAGGGGGCGGATACGGTGCGACTCCAGGCGGCCCACGACCTCGGCCTGCTCGGCGAGGAGGCCGTCGAGCCGCTGCGGGCCCTGATGAAGTCCCGCGACCCGCTGACCCGGGAGTGCGTGCTGTTCGCGTTCAGTTTCATGCGCACGCCCGCGGACTACCTCCCTGAATTCAAGTCGGGGCTCAAAGACACCGAGGGCGCCGTGAGGGCCGTCGCCCTCCAGCAGTGCCACCAGCTCGCCCCGGAGGACCCGATCGTCGCCGCCGCCGTCGGGACCGCGCATCAGGACAAGTCTCCCAGGGTCCGGATCTGGAGCGTGAGCGCGGCGGAGGAGCGCCTTCGCAGGCGGGACCAGTCCGACGGCTGGCAGGAGTCCCTCAGCCGCGTCGAATCGCTTCTGACCGACAAGGAGGGCTCCGTCAGGACCGCGGCGGCTGAAGTCTGGCTCTGGTTCTGCCCGAGAGACACCGCCGGGCCGGCAATCCTGGCGATGGCCTCCTCCGACAAGGATCCCGGCGCCCGCGCAACCGCACTGCGCGGTCTCGGGAAATTCCCGCCCGCCGAGACGCTCCCGATTCTCGTCGCCGCGCTGTCGGGCGGGACCGAGCGAACGCGTGCGGCCGCGGCCGTCGCACTCGGGGAGGTGATCAACCCCGCAACCCTCCCGCCCGACCTGGCCCCAAAACTCCAGGCAGCCCTCACGACGCTCCTCGGCCGCAAGACCGCCGAGGACCGGTCCAGCGCCCTTCGCGTTCTCAAGGCATTCCCCGAAGACCCGGGCGGACACCTGCCGGCGGTCGAGCGGCTGGGCTCCGACGGCGACCCGCTCGTCAAGAACCTGGCGGGGGAGATCCTGGAGCGCTGGAAGCGCTGACCCACCCTCCGGAAGACTCGCTTGAAGTCACCGTCCGGAAGACTCTACAATCCACAGCCGGAGCCGGTCCGACCCGGAATTCCGGCTGTTTCCTCCTACCCACGCGGAGCCTCGGACGATGCAGGCACGGTTGCTCGTCATCAAGGGCAAGAATGCGGGGGCCTTCGTCGAGGTCAACGCCAGATCGGCGGCCACCATCGGGCGTGGGGACGACTCGTCGATCGCGATGGGCGACCCCGGCCTCTCACGGCGGCATTTCACGGTCACGCAGGAAAACGGCGGATTCATCCTCACCGACCTCAAGTCCACCAACGGGACCTTCGTCAACTCCGAACGCCTCTCCGCCCCGATCCCGCTTCACCATGGCGACATCGTCGCCGCCGGATCGTCGCTGTTCGAGTTCCGGGTGCAGGAAGACCTGAACGAGGAGACGACGCGGATCTTCCTCTCGCACGAGGAAAGCGCCACGCAGAAGGAGGAGACCAGCGTCGGGCTGGACCTCGACAAGTCCACGATCATGGCGCTTCCCCAGAGCGAAGCCGACATGCGGCAGGCGCATCGGGCGCTGACCACGCTGTACAAGGTGGGGAACCTGATCAACGCGGAAGTCGACGTGCAGCGCGTGCTCAAGAACACGATGGACGCGGTGATGGCGCACGTGCGGGCGGACCGCGGGACGCTGGTGCTGATCGACCGGGAGCGCGGGACCTACGAGCCGGTCGTGGTGCACACGGGGATCGACGACCCGACGATGGAGGATCCCTCGGCGGAGGTGCAGCCGTACCTGTCCCGGAGCATCCTGGACCAGGTGGTGCGGCAGGGGAGGGCGATCGCGTCGAACGATGCGATGTCCGACGAGCGGTTCAAGGCGGGGGATTCGATCATCCTGCAGCACATCCGTTCGGTGCTCTGCGCGCCGCTGACGGCGAAGGACAAGATTCTGGGGGCGATCTATCTCGACTCCACGGGGTCCGTGGATGCGTTCCAGCAGCCCGACCTCGAGCTGGTGACGGCGATCGGGCTCCAGGCCGGCCTGGCGATCGACCGCGCCAAGCTGATCGAGGACCTGGAGAGCCTCTTTTTCGAGTCGATCCGGACGATCGTCGCCGCGCTGGAGGCCAAGGACCGTTATACGTGCGGCCACTCCGAGCGCGTCACGATGTACGCCGTGGAAATCGCGCGCTGCCTGAACTGGAGCGAGAAGGACCTGGGAACGCTGAACCTGTCGGCCCTGCTGCACGACGTCGGGAAGATCGGCATCCCGGAACGGGTGCTGCTCAAGCCGGGGAAACTGACGGCGGAGGAGTTCGAGGTGATGAAGCAGCACCCGGTGATCGGGGCGGAGATCATCAAGCACCTCAAGAACGCCCAGTCGATCATCGGGGGGATCCGGCACCACCACGAGCGCTGGGACGGGATGGGGTATCCGGACGGGCTGAAGGGCGAGCAGATTCCGCTGATGGCCCGGATCATCCAGATGGCGGATTCGTTCGACGCGATGGTGTCGACGCGGCCGTACCGGAAAGGTCTGTCGCAGGACGAGGTGCTGCGCGAGGTGGAGCGGTGCCAGGCGACCCAGTTCGACCCGAACATCGCGGATGTGTTCCTGAAGCTGATGCGCTCGGGGCGGATCCGGCCGCTGATGATGAAACAGCCGCACTACATGGAGCATTTCCAGGTCGAGAACGAGGCCTGAGCCGCCGGCGGCGTATCCGGCCGGGCCCGGCGGCCGCCCCTCGGGACGTGCCCGGGGGCGTTGACGGGATCGCGCGCGATCGCCCTCTCTTCGGGGCAAACACGCGCCGGACTCACCCCGGTGGATCGCCCGCGCGACCATCCCGAGGCCCCGGACGCAGCCCGCTCACGCCGCACGCCCCCGGTCGCCGGACGCTTCCTCCTCGCGGATCCGCGCGACCAGCCGCGCGCCGCCCGCGACCGCGGCGGGGGCGGTGAGGATGCCGAGAAGCGGGATGAGGGTGACGACGAACGCCCCCGCGCCGAATCCGCAGCACCGGCCCGGGTGGGCCAGGACGAATCTGTAGCGGGCGAGGACGGGGACGCCGCACGCTTCGAGCGCATAGTCGGCGAATTCGAAGGCCAGCAGCATCCAGGTGACGCCGGTGGCAAAGATGGCGCCGACGACCGGGATGAATCCGATCCCGATGAGCAGGCACTGGACGCCGATGAAGACGCCCAGCTTGGCGATTTCCTGGGCGATCGACACCAGCGCGATTTTCCAGATCGGCCCGGACGGATCGGGAACCGGCCGGCCGGTGACGTGCACGAGCGCCGCTTCGGACAGTTTCGTGTAGAACGGGGCGGCGACGACGCTCGACAGCACCAGCATGAGGCCGACGGCCAGGAGAAGACCGAGGAGCAGGGTGACGAACCACGCGAGCCACCAGGCGATCCGCCCCCAGGTGCTGGAGGCGTCGCCAAAGACCCATCGGGTGACGTCGTCCGTGAACAGGAAGACGGCGGTGACGAACGCGATCAGGAGGAGGGTATTGAGCGCCATGGGAATGAGTGCCCAGGTGCGCACGGAAGGCACCCTCAGAACCATCCCGAATCCCGCGAGGAAGTCCCTGAAGCCGGTGAGGAATTCAGCCACGTGGGCATTCTGGAAGTGTCCGGCGGAAAGCGCCACAAGGAGATGGCGGTCGCGCGGGCTCGCGGGGGGACGGTGAAGACCATCCCGGCCCGGTTGTCCCTGTGGAAACAGCCGGAAAGTATTGCGGCGAAAGGAGTTCCAGCGCCCGACAGCGACGCAACATAACAGACATTATCGGACGTTTCTGGCGGGATTCCCGGTCAGGGTGTGCCGGATTCGCGCGCCCCGAGCAGGCCCCGACCCCAACTCCTGCCACCCGTCTTCACACCACCAACCGCCGCTTCATCGACCTCACCGCCAGCCATGCCAGCGGGATGCTCAGAACCGCGAACGCGAAGATCCGCGCCCAGACCCCTGGTCCCCACCCCCCGAACGACAGTTGGCGGATCACCTCCACGAGATGCGTCAGCGGGAACGCCTGGGCGACCGTCTGCCCCCACGCGGGCAGGCCGGAAAGCGGAAAATAGGTCCCGCTGAGGAGCATCATCGGCGTGATGACGAGGAACATCGGGTAGTTGAAGGCGTCGATCCCGGGGGTGATGGAGGTGAAACACATCCCGAGGCAGGCGAACCAGAACCCGCCGATGAAGGCCACCACGGGGATTGCGAGGAGGTCCGGGAACGTCAGGAGGCCGTAGAACCGGATCACCACGCACATGATGCTCGATGCGATGAGCGCCTTCGTGGCTCCCCAGAAGAGCTCCCCGAGGATGACCTCGTCGAGGCTGATCGGGGTCGCGATGATCGCGTCGAACGTCTTCTGGTAGTACATCCGGATGTACGAGCCGTAGGTGCACTCGAAAAACCCCTGGAACATGACGCTGATGCCCAGCATCCCGGGGGCGATGAACGCCGTGTAGGTGACTTCCCTGCCGTCGTACGGAACGGTGCCGACGAAACCGCCGAGCCCGGCCGAGAAGGCCACGAGGTAAAAGATCGGTTCGAGGATCGGCGGGAGGAAATTGACCTTCCACGTCACCCGGTAGACGTCCAGGTTCCGCCGCCAGACCGTGAAGATGCGCCCCAGGGTGCCCATATCAGTCCCTCAGGTCCCTGCCGGTCAGGCGCAGAAAGACGTCCTCGAGCGTCCCGCGGCGCGCGATCAGCTGGTCGACCTGGAAGCGGCCGAGAATTTCGCGCTGGAGCGTGTCCCCGGACTCCGGGTAGATGAACAGCCGTTCGCTGACGAGTTCGCAGGGCAGGTTCCGCGCCCGGACCCAGGTGACGAGGGCGTCCGGCGGCTGCCAGACCTCGACGACCGACGGCCGCGCGTGCTCCGCGATCAGCTCCGCCGGCGAACCGCAGACCAGGATCTTCGCCTTGTCCATGATCACCAGCCGGTCGCAGAGCTGCGCGGCCTCGTCCATGTAGTGTGTCGTCAGGAGAATCGTCGTTCCGCGACGGCGCAGGTCGCGGACCTTGTCCCAGAGGACGTGCCGCGCCTGGGGGTCGAGCCCCGTCGTCGGCTCGTCCAGGATGAGCAGCTTCGGCCGGTTCAGAAGCGCCCGCGCCAGGACCAGCCGTCGTTTCATCCCCCCCGAAAGGCTCATGACCGGCGCGTCGGCCTTCTCCTGAAGCGCCACGAAGGCCAGGAGTTCGTCCGCCCGCGGGCGCGCCTCGGCCGCCGCCACCCCGAAGTACCGCGCATACACCTCGAGGTTCCGCCGGACCGTGAAGTCCGGATCGAGGTTGTCCTCCTGCGGGCAGACCCCCGTCTGCGCCTTCACCTCTCGCGCCCGCGTCCGGACATCCAGCCCCAGCACCTCCAGCACTCCCGACGTCACCGGGCTGAACCCGTAGACCATCTTCATCGTCGTGCTCTTCCCCGCCCCGTTCGGCCCGAGGAACCCGAAACACTCCCCCTCCCGCACCTCCAGATCGATCGCATCGACGGCGAGCTGGTCGCGATAGCGTTTCGTGAGGGACCGGGCGACGATGGCGGCAGGCATCGCCCGAAACGATACGCCCGCATCCGGCCGGCGTCCACCTTGCGGCCCCCCGGGCCCGCCTGTACCATGCCCGCCCCCATGCCTGAACCCACCCGCTGCGGCTACGTCTCCATCGTCGGAAAACCGAACGTCGGCAAGTCCACCCTCCTCAACGCCTTCGCCGGCCGAAAGGTGTCCATCGTCAGCGAGAAACCCGGGACGACCCGGCACCGCATCCACGCAGCCATCACCCGAGGGCAGGCCCAGGCCCTGTTCACCGACACCCCGGGCCTGTTCAAGCCCCGCCGCACGCTCGATCGCTTCATGGAACAGATGGTCCTGCGCTCCGTCGAAGGGGTCGACCTGCTTCTCCTCGTGGCGGACGAGGGCGGGCCGCGCGACATGGACCGCCAGGTGCTGAGCGCACTCCGGTCCCGCTCGGCCGGCGTCCCGGTCCTCCTCGTCCTCAACCGGATGGACCTCTGCTCCCGGGGCGCGGAGGTCACGAAACTCGCGGAAACCTGGCGGCCGCTCTACTCCTTCCGCGGCGTCATCCCGGTCTCCGCGAAGACGGGCAAGGGACTTCCGCTGCTGTGGGAGGCGATCGCCGCCGCGCTGCCGGAAGCTCCGTTCGAGGTGGGCGCGGACGAGGAGATGGCGCCGGACAACCGGCGGTGGGCCTCCGACCTGATCCGGGAAAAGGTCCTCCACCTGGCGCACCAGGAAGTTCCCCACAGCGTTGCGGTGGTGGTCAGCGGGTTCGAGGAGGAGCCGAAGATGTACCGGATCGCCGCCGACCTGATCGTGGAGCGCGACTCGCAGAAACCGATCCTGATCGGCGCCGGGGGTTCGATGATCCGTGCGATCGGGACGGCGGCGCGCGAGGACCTGGAGTCCCAGCTCGGGAAGAAGGTCTTCCTGGAACTGTTCGTCAAGGTCCGGGCGGGATGGCGCGACGATCCGTCGCGGCTGGCCGAGTACGGGTACGAGGACTGACGGCCGGCTCCGGCCTGTGAAAACGGGGCGCCCGCATCGCTGCGGACGCCCCGGGGTTGCCGACCCTGCCGTCTACCGCCTGTACTCCTGCGCCTTCTCGAGCTCGTACCGGATGTCCTCCAGCAGCCTGCGTTCCATCTCCTGGTCGTGCGTCTCGACGCCCCATTTCGGGCTGGACGGAGAACGCTCGCCGTATCCCGTGTCGCTCTCGTCCTTCTGCTGGAAGGCGACCACGTCGATGTCCACCTCCTCGTCCGAGAGCGGCGTGATCGTCGCCTTCGCATACACCCGGCGGCGCTCGTTCATGTCGAGCTCGTCGATGTACCCGCTGCGCACGACCCAGGTGTCCCCGCGCTTCGCCTTCTCCTCGATCTTGCCGTTGAAGTGCCGGTTGAAGACCGTCGTGGTCGCATCGACCGCCGCATCGACGTTGAAGACCTCGGCACGGACCGTGTGGTGACTGACGGGCTCGCTGCATCCCGCGGCGACGATGCCGGCGACGGCGGCGAGAACCCAGTTGCGGATGTTCATGTGAATGGTCTCCCCTCTACTGCTTCTTGAAGTCAAAAGAGGTCGCGCGGCTGTTCGGAAGCGGCTTGCGCGCCTTGAGTCCGGCCTTCTTGAGCATCATGTCGACCTTGTCGCACAGCGCCGCGCCGGTTTCCTCGCCGGTGTACGTCCGGACATACGCGCCGCCTTCCATGTTCCCGTCCCCGCCGCCGCTGAACGTGTCGCGCCAGGTCTTGTCGATCAGGAGAATGTCGTCGTCGGAGAAGCCCGTGAAGCGGAACGTGTACTCCGTCCCCTTCTTGAGCTGCTCGTTCTTGTCGAACCAGTCGTTCGTCTCCTTCACGATCTTCCCGCTGCAGGCCTCGGCCGCCTTGTAGGTGGACTCGCTGATCGCGAGGTCGCGGTCGGAATCGCGCGCCATCGTCCGGTTCCCGTACTCCTGGTGGTTCGCGAACACGCGCCCGGTCAGCAGATCCTTTGCGAACGCCTTGATGCCCGTGTTCACGGTCCCGTTCTGGACGCTGACCTTGATGACGTTGAACCCGATCACCAGCCGGCCGCGGTTTCTCAGCGCGCCCAGCGTTCCCTGGTACTCCGCGTCACCCTGGAACTCCGGGCTCTCGACGAACTTCTGGATGAACGCCTCCGTCGACTTCTCACCCACGTTCCGCTCGTCCGCGATGTCCTGGGCGATTTCGTCCCACAGGACCGCGTTGTACCCCTGTTTGTTGTAGTACTCGGCCAGGCTGCGCCCGACATCGCCGATCAACTCCTTGTCGACGTTCCGGCCGCCGTAGATCGCCAGAATGACCTTCCGTTCCGCAATCGCGGCCCGGATCATCCCCAGGTCCTGCAGCACGTTCTTGATCGCCTGGTCGTTCACCACCACCCGGAGGACCAGCCCGTACTGCTTCCCGTTCTTCGAGGTCTCGGACTTCACCTCGCGGTTGTCCTTCAGGAACTTCTGCGACTGGTTCAGGATCTGCCGGTTGATCTCGTCCTGGTTCGCCTCATACTTCGAGATGTCCCGCAGGTAGTCCTTCACCGCCATCTCGCACGCCCGGCGCATCCCCAGCGTGCGCGCGTCGTCCTTCGCGTTCTTGAGCGTGTCCTTCACCGGCACGACGACCGTCACCATGAAGGCGTCGCCTTCGGTCGAGATGTTCTCCTGCCAGAACTCCGTATCCGTCTCGATCCCGCGGTCCCCCTCCGTCTTCGGAGGAGTCTGGGGCTCGCTCGCGCACCCCGCCACCCAGAACAGCGCCAGAACCGCCGCCAGCACTCGGAACATCGAAATCATCTCCGTCTCCTTTCCCCCTGAAATCCGTGAGAAGCGCGGGCGCCGCGTCACTTCGCGGCACCACCCGCCCTGTGATAGGCCTTCTGGAACAGCCCGTTGCCCGGCTCAAGGTCGAGCGCGGCCTTGTACTTGGTCCCTGCCTCCGCCACCAGTCCCTGGGCTTCCCAGCAGAGCCCCAGATTGTACGTGTTCGCGGCGACCTCCTCCGGTTTCCCGGTCGATCCGAGCTTCCGCAGGCGCATCTCCGCCCACGGCAGCGCCCCCTCCGCCAGAAGGTTGTACGCCATGCGGTCCCCGCGCTTGTCGAGCAGCGCGGCCTCCTCCCGGACGCCGGGACTGATGTCCTCGTAGAACATCCGCGCCAGCTTCTTGAACTGGATCGCCTTCACTTCCGTGACCGTCGGGGCGCCGGAGCCGGACCTGGAAGCGTCGTTCCGGCTGAAGAACCAGAGGTCCTTGGGCGCGGATTCGGCGGACGAGAAGCGGAACTCCGGGACGATGTAGGTCCGTTCGAAGACGACCTTGCCGTCCGGATAGGGCGTCCGGATGCGGACGGTCGCGGTGACCGCCCCGAACACGTCGACGCGGTGGACGGGAATGGTCCGTTTCTGCACCGTCGGGCGTCCCCCGGCGTGCGTGGTGGTCAGGTGGATCTCCCTGTTCTGGACGGTAAAGCTGTCGCCGAATGCGCTGGAGACCTGCACCTCCACGACCCCGATGGATCCCGGGTCGCCGATCATCTGGCCCAGGAAATCGGCGGCGACCGTCGGCCCGTCTGACAGGTACCTGGGAACGCTTCCGGCCTTCCGGACCATGTCGATCAGGTCGTCGTTCAGGACGGCGAAGGTGGAGGCGCAGAACTCGGAAGAGAGCATCGCCTTGACGAGTTCGACGTTGTTGTCGCTGTCGACGCGGTAGCCGCCCGGGACGTTGCCGTGCGACTCGGTGACGGACTCGAACAGCAGCGTGCGGACCGCGCCCGGGATCTGGACCCGCGCGGGCTGGCGCATCGGAAGCCGTATCTGCTTTTTCTCGGCGCACCCCGCCACGGCGAGGAGGCAGGCGACTGCGGCCAGGAATCTATTCATTCGGTGCCCTCTGAAGTTCGATCAGGTTGGTTCCCTCCAGGAGGCGGGCGATCCGCCCCAGCCCCTCGGCGTGCTCGATCGTTTCCGGGTCCGCCTCGACCGCCCGGCGGTAGGCCTGCACGGAATCCTCGAACCAGGCCGGGCCCTGCGCCTCGTAGGCCAGGCCCAGGTTGTAATAGTCCGGCGCCTTGTCCTTCGGTTCCTTGTACCCGACGCTGCCGACCCGCTTGCCCTCCGTGATCTCGCGGAGCCGCAGGGACGCCTCCCGGTACGCGCCGGCCCGGATCAGGTTTCCGCTCGTCTCGTCGCCGTCGGCGATGATGACCTGGTACTCGGTCGTCGTGGGGCTGATCTGCTCCACGAACTGCTGCGCCGCCTCGTGGGACAGCCAGCTGAACGCCTCGAGGGCGAGGGGCACGGTGCCGCCGGACGGCTTTCCGCCCGCGGACTCGGTTTTTCCTTCGACCCGTCCCCCGCGCCCGAGAGCGCCGAGCCCGCCCATCAGAGCGCCGATCGGGCCGCCGCGCATCCGCTGGATCACGACCCCGCCCCCCTCGTCCTGCCGGAGCGACTGGATCGTGGTCGTGACGAACAGGATCTCCAGCCTCGGCTGGATCCGGATCGCGGTGTACTGCACGATCAGCACCGCGCTCGCCGACCGCGTGTCGCTGACCACCAGCTCCTCGCGGCTCGTCACCAGTTTCGCCTGCTGACCCCGGTAGTCCCAGTGCTCCAGATTCGTCGTCTCGTGCCTGTCGCCGGAGACTTCGAGGTATCCCACCCAGCAGCGCCCGAACAGCAGCGCGTCGACCGCCCCGGGCTTGAACGTCGGCTTGCCGACCAGCCCCGCCAGCCCGTCCATGTCGTAAATCCGGTCCATCCCCTCGATGTCCACGATCGAGTAGAACGGAGTCTCCGCCAGCGAGTTCAGAAGGTCGTTCTTCACCCCGTCCGAAATCGCCGCCAGCTCGGATCGCGGAAACTCCCGGCGATTCCATGCGGCGCCGTGCGCATCGGCCGCCCAGACATCCAGGTTCTCGGCCTTGAATCCGCCGACCGCGATCCCGCGCACGCCGACCACACGCGTCTTCGCCGGCACCACGACCGTCAACGAAACACGCGGCGACGCGCATCCGGCCGTCGCGACCGCCGCCAGAACCATCGCCAGAAATCCCTTCATCGCGCCGCCCCCCTCGCCTCTTCGCGCCTGTGATCCGCCATCATTCCCTCCACCCGGCCGATCCCCTCCGCCGTCTCGATGTCGTCCGGTTTCGCGTCCAGCGCCTTCCGATAGAAGAAGATCGCCGCGTCGAGCAGCATCGGGTCCCCGAGCGCCTCGTAGGCCAGCCCCAGGTTGTAGAAATCAGGCGCCCGGTCCGGCCCCGCCGAGGACAACCCAGGCTCCAGGAGCGAAATCGCGTCCGCATACTTCCCGGAACGGATCAGCTTCGCCGCTTCGCCGTTTCCACCGGTCGCGATCACCGCCCGGATCGTCTCCCGGTGCGGGCTGACCGCCTTTGTGAACTCCGCCACGGCCTTGTCCACGGACGCCCTGAGAAGAGCCGCCCGGGAGCGTTCGCCGGGCGCAGCGGCGGTCTCCGCCCGGCCCGTCCAGAGATCCATCACCTGCGTCGGCCCGCCGCCGATCCGGAGGCGCACTCCCCTGCCTCCGGACAGGGCCGCCACCGTCTTTTCCTCCGGCCCGGCCAGGTGAACCACGCTGAGCTGCACGTTCACGAATGCCTTCACGATCTCGTACGTCTGGTACTCCACCTTGTCCCGCGTCTCCGCGATGTACTCGATCCCCTTGTCGGTCCTCGCCCACGTGACATCGCTCGAGATCACCGGCTCCCGCAGCCCCTTCAGGTGCACATAGTCCGCCCAGACCCGCCCCCTCAGCACAGCCTCGACCTTCACGCCGTCCCGCGCCGAGGCCTCCCGCGCCTCCTCGAAGGTCATCGCCCTGACGGCGCCCTCGCGGTTGATCGCGACGATCAGGGCGTCCCGCACGTACCGAGCGATCTCCTCGTCACCCTTCGTGGCCGGCTCCAGGGTGTCGATGGCGAGCACCCGGACCGGGGGGAGCTGAAGGGTGGGCGGCCGCCGGACCTGCAGTTCCGCCCGCGGCGCACGGCAGCCGGCCAGGGCCGTCACGATCATCAGGCACGTCAGTCGTTTCATCGTTCCTCCGTCATCGTCCGGCCTGCTCCAGGAGCGGGCGGATGTGATTGATGGGAATCAGGAAATTGATGCCCGGCTGCGGCACCTCCACCTTCTGTCCGTCAAACGCGTAGTTGGCCACCGCCCCGGACACCGAGACGCCGATGACCCGCCCCTCCATGTCGAAGGCCGGCCCGCCGCTGTTGCCGTGATTGATGAGCGCGTTCGTCTGGATCCGCCCTCCCATCCTCCCGAACGCCGACACGATCCCCGTCGTCACCGAATGCTCGAGGCCGAGCGGATTCCCGATGACGAACAGGTCCTGCCCGATCCGCAGCCCCTCCGAATTCCCCAGCTCCAGCGCGGGAAGCCCGGTCGCCTGGATCTCCAGCACCGCAGCGTCGATCTCCGGATCCGTGACCACGACCGAAGCCTCAAACCAGCGGCCGTCCGACAGCTTCACCCGCGTCTCCAGCTCGGCCGCCGGGACCGGCTTGCCGTCCGCCCCCACGGCCGAGATCACATGGTTGTTCGTCACCACCAGCCCGCTCGCGCTCACCAGGAACCCGCTCCCGATCCACCCCTTGTTCGGGTTCGCCTTCAGCGTCGTCCGGATGAACACCACGCCGGGATCCACACGCCTGACCAGATCCTCCAGCGAACTGCGCCTCACCGCCGGAGCCGCCTCCCCTCCCCCCGCCGGCTCCAGGCCGCAGATGAGGAGGCCGTTGCGAAGCGCCCCGACCCGGACCCGCGCCAGACCGGGGTCCCCCGCCAGCGCCTTCCGCACCCCGTCATCGACCGCCGCCGGGTCGAGCGCCGTGGTGAACGAGATCACGAACGAAAAAAGATCGGGGCGCCAGGCCCCCTTGACTCCCTCCAGGCCGCCCACGCCGGCCAGCGCCGCGACGAGCCCCGTCCCGAGCGCCGCATCGTCCTTCTCGCGCCAGCCGCTGACCTGGACCGAAAACTCCCCGGCGCCGGCCGCCGAGGCCGGCGCGCCGTACGCGTAGATCAGCTCGGTGCCCGCGGCGCGCCGAAGCGTGAATCTCGGCGCGGCGGGCGAGCCTTCCATCGACCCCTGGAAGGCCGCAAACGCGTCGGCCGGACGGCCGGTGAGCTGCCCGCTGAGCGAGAGCACCTCGGTCGTGTCGTCGTAAGTTTCGGAGACCGCGCTCAACCCCTCCATCGCGGCAAGCGCGGGGGCGACCGCTGCCTTGACCTCGGCAAGCGCCGTCGGCCGGACCCCCTGCACCGAGATGGCCACCCCGGTGGTCGACCCCTCAGCGCGGAACTCGTAGACCAGGAGCCCCAGAGCAAGGTCCCCCGGAAACAGCCCGTCGAACTCGCTCCGCCCCTTCATCGCCCCCCAGACCTCCGAGTCCAGGTCCACCCCGCGACCCGCGAAGATCACGGAAATCAGCATCGCCTCGCGTGCCGAGAGGTAGTCGTTCTCGACCTTCGCCACTCCCGGGATCGCCCGCAGCAGCTTCAGGAACTCCGTCCCGGCGCCTTTCATCGTCCGGGCATCGACGTTCCGGACCTCCAGCATCACCAGCTGCTCCGCGGCCGGCGGCGCCTCGTACACGAGCGTCTCCGCCGTGGACTTCACCAGCGTCAGGCCGCCGGGAGTCGCACGGACGGCCTCGTCGATTTCGTGGGCGCGCCGCCGCGACGTCAACGCGACCGTCAGCGCTCCGGATTTCTCGTCATACCCCTGCCGGTCGACCTTCACTCCCCCGAGCGTCGCCACCGCGTCGGAAATCGTCCGCGTATGCCCGTCCACCGCGGAGGCGACGACGCCCGCGACCGTGATCGTGATGGCGAATTCGCCGCTCTTCCATGTGAAGGCGACTGCCCCGCCTCCCACCCCGGCCGGCTGAAGCTCCGCCAGCTCGGCCCGCTTCGTCACGGCCCCCCACAGCGCTTCGTCCAGCTCCGCCATCGTCCCCGCAAAGCTCACCGCGAACGACAGGGTCCGGCTTCCCTCGTCGTAGCTCCGCCCGGCCTGCCGGACGCCCGGAATCTCCTTCAGGGAGGCCGCCAGGGCGTCGCCGACACGGCCCAGGCCCTCCGGAGGGAGATTCCGGACCTCGACCGTCCCGGAGACCGTCACCTCGCCGACCCGATAGGCCAGGCGGCTTTCCCGCGCGACCTGGAGATGCACCTGCGGAGCCAGTCGGTGCGTCGCGAGGCAGCGCATCGCGGCCGCATGAGCCTCCATCGGACCGAACGCGGAATGGATCACGATTTCGAACGTCGGCGGATTCTCATCCCACTGCCACGTCGCGGCCGCAATTCCTTCCTGCCCCTTCAGCCCGCTCCCCAGCGCCTCGCCCGCCTCCCGCACCACGGCGGCGTCCGCCCCCTGCAGGACCAGCCGCGTCTCCCGGATCCCGAGGCGCAGCACCAGCACGTCGTCCCCGCTCGACACCACCGTCAGTTCCTTCAGGCTCTTCCCCTGCCTCCCCTTCAGCGCATCCTCCAGCCCCCGCGCGTCCCCCTCGCAGTAGACGATGAACCCGAGGGACTGCTTTGAGGCATCGTAGAACCGCCGGATGCCGGTCACGCCCTTCAGCCCCGTGAGCTTTTCCGTCAGCACCCGCTGGGTGTCCTCGTAGAATCCGTCGACCAGCCCCTCCACCACGACGGTCACGGCGCGTCCGCCCACCGAGTATTCGGCCTCTGCCTCCCGGGCGCGCACAAGCCGGAAACCCTTCAACTCCTTCTCGATCCCGGCATGGAACGCCGCCGCGGTGCCTTTCCAGAGCAGGCTGACCGTGAAATCGCCTCCGCTCTCCTGCGACCACTCCATCGACCGGACCCCGGCGACCCGGCGGGCCGCCTCCGCGAACGAGCGCCCCTCCCGGGAGACGATGTCGGGCTGGACGCCGCGGATCCGGAACGTGAGCGCGCGGAGCGCCAGCGCGAACGTCAGGAGATCCCCCTCCGACTTCACGAGGGACAGTTCGCCGACTCCGGCGTGCTCCGCCCTGAGGGCGCCCTCCAGCGCGGTCCGGCTCCCCGACGTGAACACATTCAGCGTCATCGCGCGGTCCGCGGCCGAATACTCGCGGACGACGCCGTCCACGCCGGCGATCCGCTCCACGGCGCCCGAAAGAGCCAGCCCGGTTTCTTCGTAGGAGTCCGGCCCGAGATCCTCGACCCGGACGCGGACGAGGGACCCGCCGAACCTGTAGGCCAGCCCGTCGACGCCCATCACCGAGAGGTGCATTCTCCCCCCGATATCCCCCAGGGCGGGAATCAGCGCCTCGTGAAGGTCCGCGGCCCGGCTCGACGACAGGAACGTCGCCGTCCAAGCGCCGTTCGCGAACGACGCCGCCTCGTCCACCGTGTCCGGGTTCGCCTTCAGGGCCTCCAGCACCTTCTTTCCCGCCTCCTGAAGCTTCGCCGGGTCGTGTCCGACAATGAGAAGCGTCATCCGGCTCGCGTTGATCCGGAACACCAGGCCGCGCTCGCCGCTCTCCACCAGGAGAAAGTCCCCCAGGAACTTCCGGTCCGCGCGCAGCAGGTCCTCGAGCCGGGCGACGTCCCCCTCGAAGAGGAACTCGAGCGTCATCCGCTTCTCCGCCGCGCTGTAGGCGGGGGTCACCTCCCCCGCGCCGGCGAGCTTCTCGAGGAATCGCCGCATCTTCAGCCCGGCCCCCGTGTACAGCGTTTCGGGAAGATCGGTCACGGTCACCGTCATCTTGCGCGCTTTCGTTTCCCCCGACCCCAGCCCGGCCTTCATCTGCTCCAGGAACGCGGGAAGCGCCTTTTCCAGGGCGGCCGTGCGCGCCTTCGCAGCCGCCTTCTCGTCCCCCGACGCGGACCCCTTCTCCTTGTTCGAACTCCGCCCGACCGAGGCCCCCGTCTGCCCGTAGATGCCCGCGATCGTGACGCCGGCGGTCCACTGGACCGTTCCGAGATCCTCGTTTCGACCGGTCCGCTCGCCGTCGAGCGACGCCAGGATCAGGACTTTCGCCCCGGGCCCTTCCCAGACCCTGCGTGCTGCGTCCCGGAAGAGCCCCTCGTCGCCGAGCAGCTCGCGCACCGGCCGGCCGCCGAGTTCCCGGATGGATGTCCCGCTGGTCACCACGGAGTGCCCGGCCTGCTTCAGGCCCTCGGCCACGGCCGCCAGGACCTCCTCGGAATCGGCGGCGACCGCGACGCGTTCCGCGACGCAGGTCCCGGCGCAGGCGACGAGCCCGAGAAACGCCGACAATGCAAGACGGAGTGGTCTGAACATGGAAGTGCCCCTTGAGAGTCCCCCTGGCGAATCCGGGTGTGTGGCCCGGGGCGCGAACAGGGGGATTGTAGAGGGGAGGGCGGGGATGACAAGGCTAAACGGCGGACGGCGCCGGCCGTGCGGGTTCAGGTTGTAGGATGGGGGGATGCGCCACGCCTCCGCCCTGCTCGCCGCCCTGTGCCTCTGCTCGTGCGGCGCGTCTCCACCGGCCCCCGCGTTTCCGGACTGGGTGTGGGAATCCGACCCGGACCTGATGGCGCACGGTCGCGGAAACCGGGTGGACATCGAAGTCGACTGGGTCGCCTCGACGCCGCCGGACGACCTGGCGCTGGAAGCGCTGGCGCAGGTCGCGATGCGGGAGTGCCCGGGGAGGATCGTGACCGTCCGGCTCGGGACGGAGATCCCGGACGCGCGCTGGAAGGCCTCCCGGGGCGAGGCGGTCGACGTCCTCCTGGACGCGGTCTGCGGCATCCGCGCGGAGCGTCCGGGCACCGCCTTCATTCACGTCCTCTACTGTCCGTCCAATCCGTGGAAGAAGGACTGGGCGCTGAACGGTCTCTGCCGGGCGGTCGCGGACCCGTTTCCGCACTGGCAGATCTTCGTTTTCAAGGGAGTCCTGCGCTCGCGGGCGTTCCTTTCGCTGACACCGGCGAAGCTCGACCGCAGCTGCCTGATCCACGAGTTCGGCCACGCCCTGGGCCTCGTCGCGAACCCGGAACACCGCTTCGAGGACGGCGGCGGGCACTGCACGGATACGCGGTGCGTGATGACCAAGCCCAAGGCGCAGGCGATTCTGGACAACGCCGCGGAGGCCATCGCGACCGGTGAGATTCCCTGGGACTACTGTGCCCGGTGCCGGGCCGACCTCGAGACCGCGCGAAACGCGTGGCGGTCGCGCCCGCGATAGGCGCCTACTTCCCCGGCGCCGGCGTGCCCGGCTCCGCGGGCGCCGGCAGAGTTTCCGTGAACTCGATCACCAGAACGACGGCTTCTTCTTCGTCGCTCAGGGGCTGCCGCGCGAGCAGCTCCAGCTCCTCCTGGAGCAGTTCGTCCACCTGCCGCTCCTCGCGAAGTTTCCGGACCTCCGCGGACTCGCGTTCGGCCCGCAGTCCGCTGTCTCCGTCCTCCTCGAAGTTCTTGTTTCCCTCACGCGTCCGATCCCGCCCGGCCTCCCCGGCGGTCACGGGCGCGGACGGAGGAACGGTCTTCGAGCCGCCCGGTGCCCCGCCCCGTTCCATCCCCTCCTTGCCTGCCGCCAGACCGCCGCCGCTTCCGGATCCCTGCGGTTCCCTGTGATCGTCGCCGAGATCAGCTCCCGCCGCGGCCCCGGCGGCCGGCGGCCGCGAGCCGCCCGCGTGCATCCCGTCCCGCCTGGGCACCTCATTCACATCGCCCTTCGCCGCGGCACCCTTCTGCTGCTTCTCCTCGCGCTTGGTCTCCTTCGCCTTCTCGATCTGCCGCCGCGAGTCCTTCAGGTGCTCCTCCAGTTCGGAGGCAAGCGCCTTTTCCACGGGGCCGTCCTTCTTCTTCCGGTCTCCCCACTCGTTGCTCTTGTCGACGTCCGGCGCGGGTGTCCTGGCCAGGTCCTTCACATCCCGCAGGGACTCCGCGCGGAACCCCGCCACCGACGAGGAGGACAGCTTCGCCAGGAGTTCGTTCGCGCGGCTCGCCGGGACGCGGGCGAGGACCTTGCGGTTTTCGCCCTGGGACGTCCAGGTGTAGCCTGCGTCGCTGAGAAGCGTCTTCACTTCCTGAACGTCCACGGCGATGTCGGTGGAGTAGACCGTGATCCTGCGCACGGCCAGGTCCGGGATCCCGGCATCCTGCTCATCGGCCGGCATCCTGCCGCGGTGCGGGGTGAGGTCCGCCGGCGTCGGCGCGGTGTTGCCCTCCGGCGTCATCCCGGATTTCATGACGGGGTCCGTCGGCCGCCCGGCGGCCTCGTCGATCGGATCCGGCTGCCCGGCCTTGTCCCCGTCGTTCACCAGTCCCACGAACGGCTGTTTGAAGGTGCCGGTCCCCGCCGTGCCGGTCTCGGAATTCGGCGCCACGCCGCGGTCCGGCCACCACGAAACACCGAGCCAGATTCCCAGAACCGCCGCGGCCGCCGCGAACGCCCTCAGGACCAGAATCGCGCGCGGCATCTGGAGCACCGTTCCCTGCGGCGCGCGCGCCGTCTTTTCCGCCCGGATGGCAGTCAGGACCGAAGCCGCGAAACCCCGCGGCGCGGCGACCCCCGGCATCGTCCGCAGGGTCTCCGCCAGGCGGCGCAGATCCTGCAGCTCCTCGCGGCATCCGGCGCAGGCGGCCATGTGCCGCTCGACCTCATCCGCATCTTCCGGCGTCAGCGAACCGTCCGCATACGCGGCGATCTGTCCGCGCATCCGGATCTCCGCGGAAACCCCTCCTTCGAACCCGCCCGGCGCGCTGCGCCGGGGCAGGGCCGCGACCGCGTCGATCGCCTTCTGGAGTGCTTCCATCTCGGCCCGGCACGCCGCGCACACCCCGAGATGACGGTGGACCGCGGCCGCCTCGGCGGCGCCCAGCAGCCCGTCGATCTGTTCACCCAGAAGGGGCCGGATCTCGTGGCAGCTCACTTGACCGCCTCCAGTCCACCCATCTCCACCACCGGCAGGTCCTTCTCCACGATCCGCCGACGGGCCGCCAGTTCCTTCAGCAGGCCGATCAGCTCGTTCGAAGTCTCGTCGTCCGCCTCGGGACCGTTCGTCTGCACGACCGTCTCGCCGCCCTCGGACGGCGCGGCCGGCGGGTCGTTGTTCGCCGCCGCGTCAGCGGGCCGCCCGTCCTTGTTCTTGTCCGTCGGCACCTCGCCCGCCTTCAGTTCCTTCTTCGCCGGGTCCTTTCCAGTCCCCCCCTTCCCCGCCTCCGTCCGGTCGTTGTGCCGCGCGGGCTCATTCCCGGGAGCCGGACGACCGCCTGCCGCACCGCTCAGATCCGGGGACTCCTCCCGCTGCTTCCGCAGCGCTTCGGGATCCTTCTCCGCGGGCGCCGCAGTCTCCGCCTTCCACTCCTCCCGCAGCGACCGCCGGCGATCCAGCCGGACCACCAGCCCGTCCAGCCGGCCCATCCCGGCCTTCGTCGCCCCCGGACCCTGCAGGGCAAGCTCCTCCTTCTCACGATCGGCGTCCGGATGCACGAGCCCCGTGAGGCGGGAGGCCGTGCGGTCGGCGACGGCGAGGAGCGCCTTGCTGCTGCCCTCCTCCTTCGTGGTTCCAAGCAGCTCGAGAACGCCGTCCCGCAGTCCGTAGGCCATCGCATGGACCCGGACGACATCCCCCTGCGCGTAGTAGGAGCCGCGCACGAGCACATCCGCATCCAGCGCCCGGAGGAGCCGGAGCCCCTGGTCCTGGAGCGCCGAGACGCTGTCCGATCCGCCGGACGTCAGCCTGGCGTTGAACTCGCGCCGCATCGCCTCGATCACGGAGTCTCGGTCCACCGGGTCCAGCCCGCCGCTCTCCGCCATGCCGTAGCAGATCAGTTCCGGAACGCCCGAGGCCATCCAGCCGACTTCGGCCTCGCCGGTCAGGTTCTTGAAGTCCAGGAAGACCACCCGGCCGCGCAGTTTCGCGGGCGGACGCGTCTCGGTCCCGCCGATCGGCGGCGCCGTGTCCTGCGACCGCGTTCCCGAGCCCGCCCGGCCGGTCCACGGACCGACATGCACGACCGCGGCAACCAGCACCGAGGCCAGCACCCCCGCCAGCGTCCAGGCCGCGACACGCGCACGGTCCGCCGGACCGAACACCACCGTCTCACCGCGTCCCGCGCGGTCCTCGCGCACCTGGACCTTGTCCAGATCGGCAATCACGGACGCCGCGTCCGGATACCGCGCATCCCGGTTCTTCGCCATCAGCCGCACCACGATCGCGGCCAGCGACGGCGGGACCCGGGGATTCAGGTCGCGAAGCGGGAGCGGCTCCTCGTTGAGGATCTTGTGGAAGAGGTTCAGCGGGGTCTCGGCGACATGCGGAATCCGCCCGCCGAGCATCTCGTACATCACCACGCCGAGCGAGTAAAGGTCCGCACGGTGGTCGATGTCGTTCGACTGGCACTGTTCCGGCGAAGAGTACTCAGGGGTTCCGAGATAGGTCCCGTCCTGCGTCTGCCCGGTCGGGAGCGTCGGCCGCGCCAGACCGAAATCGAGCACCTTCGCATCCCCTGCCGCATCGACGATCACGTTCGCCGGCTTGATGTCCCGGTGAATCAGCCCGGCCGCGTGCGCCGCACCCAGCGCCTCCGCCATCTGGCGCGTCAGCTTCACGGCCTGCGCGAACGTCGGCCTCATCCCGTCGTGCAGCTCCTCGTGCAGCGTCCGCCCCCGCACGAGCTGCATCGCGATCCACGCCCCGTGCTCCCCTGCCCCGGCCGCGTAAACCGGGACAATGCGCGGATGGTCGATCTTCGCCGCCATCTTCGCCTCGCGCAGGAACCGCTCCGCATAGTCCCGATCCAGGGACAGCGCCGGCGGAAGGATCTTCAGCGCCACATCCCGGTCCAGGGACTCGTCATGCGCCCGGTAGACCACCCCCATCCCGCCCTTGCCGAGCAGGCCGGTCACCCGATACGCCCCCACCGTCTTGCCGATCAGGACGTCCGGCAGGACCAGGGTCTCTTTGCTGCTGGCAGGATCTGTGGGCTTCATGTCCTTCCGACGCTCGAGTTCGGAAAAGGTTCCGGTTTTGTCACTTTTTTTTCCGATCCCCGGCCACCCCTTACAGAACCTTCCCCTTGAGAGCATCCTTCAGGGCCTGCCGGGCCCGGTGCAGGCGGCTCCGGACCGTCCCCACCGGGACGTCCAGCACCTCCGCGATCTCCTCGTACGGCCGCCCCTCCAGATCCCTCAGCACAATCATCGTCCGGAACTCGTGCTCCAGCGACCCGATCGCATCCTGGACCAGCCGCACGTTTTCTGACTCCACGACCCGCTCCCCGGGCTCCGGGCTCTCGTCGGCGACATCCAGCCGCCCCCCGCCCTCCTCCCCGTCGTCGCCGCCGCCCGAAGAATTCAGACTCGTCGCCTTGCGCCGCTTCGCGCCGCGCCGGTCGCTGATGCAGCAGTTGATCGCAATCCGGTAGATCCACGTCCCGAACTGCGCGCGCCCCTCGAACGACCCCAGCGCCCGCCACCCCTTCACGAACGCCTCCTGCGCGATGTCCGCCGCGTCGGCCGCGTTCCCCAGCATCCGGTACACCACGTTGTAGACCAGATCCTGATACTTGACCACGAGCTGCCCGAAGGCGTCGCTGTCCCCCCCCTGCGCACGGCGGATCAGATCCGCATCGCCCGCGTTCGCCACGCCGGGCGGCGGCGTCCTCGTCACCGAATCGCTCTTCCTCGTCATTCGTCCGCCACGCACCGGAACCCGAATCCCGGAAGCGCCACGTCGGCGGCCTCTTCCCAGCGCCACTCGAGCCGCGCCGACTCGCGCGGGAACAGAAAGCTCCCGCCTTTCAACACCCGGCCCTTCTCCCCGGACGTCGACGTCCACTCCGCCACGTTCCCGCCCATGTCCAGCGCGCCGCAGGGACTGGCGTTGGCGGGCTGGAAGCCGGCGAGGCGGGGTCCGTCGGACGCGACGTTCGCGATCCCATCCTTCCACTCGGCCCCCCACGGCCAGGCGCGCCCGTCCGCCGCCCCCGCGGCCGCGAGCCACTCCGCCTCGGTGGGGAGGCGTTTCCCGGCCCAGGCGGCATACCGGTCCGCCTCCAGCGCGGAAATGCCCATGATCGGCAGCCCCCCGTCCCCCGGCGGCCTGCCGTCCTTCCACCGCCTCGGAACCGGCGTCCGCGTGGCGCGCAGGAACTCGGCATAGTCGGCCTCGGTGACCTCCGTCCGGTCGATCCAGAACGCCTTCCCCCCCGCGGACGGCTCCACCCGGACCATCCGCTCCCGTGCCAGCTTTCCCCGGACCTCCTCCAGCATCCGCCGGATTCCTTCGTTCTCGGCGTCGAACAGCTGCGCGTTGGTCAGGGCGACCTTGGCCCCGCGCCAGTCGGCTTTTTCGAAGAGCGACAGTGCGGACTCGAGCCCGGCCTCCGCGACGCGGGCATATTCCTCCGCATCCACGAGGCGCGACTTCCAGGACGCGGTTTCGACGAGCGCCAGGGCCTCGCGGAATTTCGCGGCCGCCGAGCGGACCTTCTTGACCGCGAACAGCGCCTCCCCTTCGTCGGCGAGCGCGCGGGCCTGCGCCATGGCCGCCTCGCGATCCTTGTCGGTCCGGGCATCCTCAATTTCCTGGAGTTCACGCTGGAGTTCCGAATCCGGCGAGAGCGCCAGGGCCTGGCGGTACCACTCGGCGGCGAGCCCCAGGTTTCCCTCGACCCTCGCCATCCGTCCCTGCTCCGCGAACGTCCTGGCCCGCGATTCCGCGGTTTCCAGCGGCTGCACCTGCGGATCCTGCGGCGGCCGGTCGGCGGCCCGCGCCGGTGGCGGCTCGGTCCCGGGAGCGGCGCGCGCCGCGAGGTCCCGGCTCTCCTGCATGCGGG
>JABWAY010000304.1 GCA_013360825.1 Candidatus Brocadiia bacterium
TCGCCCGGCGCGGCCTTCGCGATCGCGGCGCGGGCGCGGGCGGCCATGTTCCTCAGCAGGTCGCGGCGCAGGTCGGCGCAGGTCTCGTGGATCGCGTCCGAGGCGATGCGCTCGTAGTCCATGATGTCGCGCAGCCGCCACCAGCCGCCCGGCCAGGGGTTGGGGAAGTTGGTCTGCGTCTCGTAGTCCACGAGCCCCTTGCGCCCGCCCGCCAGCTCGGTCGGGTCCACGTAGACCGGGCTCGCGATCCGCACCGAGGCCGCCTCGGTGAGCAGGCCCGAGATGTTCTTGAACCACGCGGTGTTCTTGGTGCCCCCGGGCCAGTAGGCGTCGAACGCGTAGCCGTAGATGACGCCCGAGCGGCCCGCCTGCTCGAGGCGCAGCGACATGTCCGCGCCCATGCGGTTGACCTCGCGCCAGACCAGCGGGTGGATATCGCCGTCCACGGGCTCGGCGTAGGGGGGCACGAACAGCCGCGGCCCGGTGCCGCCCATCTGGTGCTCGTCCAGCCACACCTGCGGGAACCACTCGTGGTAGACGGCGCGCGACATGGCCCTGGTCTCGGCCTGCGTGAGCATGAACCAGTCGCGGTTGTTGTCGTGCCCCGTGTAGTGGTGGTAGAGCCACGGCATCCGTCCGCCCTCGTACGAGGTGCCGAGCCACTTGCGGTACCACTCGGTCTCGAGGATCTGGCCGTCGGGATTGAGCGAGGGCACCAGGAGCAGCACGACCTCGTCGAGCCGCCGCAGCGTCTCGGGGTCGCCGGCGGTCACCAGCGCGTGCGCCCATTCCATCGCCATCTGCGTCGAGCCGATCTCGGTCGCGTGGATGTTGCACGTGACGAGCAGGAACGCCCGGCCCTCCTCGGCGAGCGAGGCGACCTCGGCGTCGGACAGCCCGCGCGGGTCGGCGAGCCGCTTCGCGATCTCCTTGAGGCGCGGCAGGCGCGCCATGTTCGCCTCGGACGTGATCACCGCCTGGATCATGTCCTCGCCGAGCGTGGAAGGCCCGAGCACCTGCAGCTCGAGTCGCGGCGAGAGCCGGTCCAGCTCGCGGAAGTAGGCGTGGATCTGCCGGTAGTCGGCGAGCACGCGATCGGCGCCGATCTCCATGCGCAGGAACTCGCGCGGGCTCGGAATGGACGCGGCGGACGGGGCGGCGGGAACGCAGGCGGCGAGGGCGGCGAAGGCGGCGGCCGCGAAGGCGAAGCCGAAGCCGCCCGCGGAGAGCGGGCTGGCGGAGCTTGAGAAGGAGCTGGAGCGGCAGATCCTGGCGGAGGACTACGAGAAGGCGGCGAAGCTGCGGGACCGGATCCGCGAGCTGAAGGCGAAGAAGGAGCCGGGCTAGCCATGGTGATGCGGATCGACGACCTGGCGAACGAAACGGGAGAGTGGCTCCGGGGGACCGGTCCGGAGAACGACATCGTGATGTCCAGCCGGATCCGGCTGGCGCGCAACGTGGCGGACCGGCCGTTCCTCACGGTCGCCTCGCACAAGGTGCGCGCCGAACTCGAGGCGCAGATCCGGGACGCCCTCTCCGGCGTGAATCTGGGGACGCGCCGGCTGTACGTGGCGCTGAAGGAGGCGACGCCCGTCGACCGGCAGTTCCTGATGGAGCGCCACCTGATCTCGAAGGACCTCCTGAACGCCGAGGGCGACCGGGGCGTGGCGATCGCGCAGGAGGAGACGGTCGCCATCATGGTGAACGAGGAGGACCACCTGCGGCTTCAGGTGCTGCGGAGCGGCTTCCAGCTGCGCGAGGCCTGGAAGGAGATCGACAGGATCGACAATGAGATCTCCGACCGCCTGGCCTTCGCGTGGCACCCGCAGTTCGGGTTCCTCACGGCGTGCCCGACGAACGCGGGAACCGGGATGCGGATCAGCGTGCTGCTCCACCTGCCCGCGCTGGTCCTCACGCGCCAGATCGACAAGGTCTTCCAGGCGCTCTCGCGGATCAGCTTCACGGTCCGCGGCCTCTACGGCGAGGGGACCCAGGCCAGCGGGAATTTTTATCAGATTTCCAACCAGTCGACCCTGGGCAAGGCCGAGGATCAGCTGATCACCGAGCTCACGAACGTGGTGCCGGAGATCGTGAAATTCGAGCGGCACTGCCGGGAGAAACTCGCCCGGGAACAGCGCGTCGCGCTGGAGGACCGCGTCTTCCGCGCCTGCGGGACGCTGAAACACGCCCGGTCGATCTCGACCGAGGAGACGATGGAGCTCCTCTCGGCCCTGCGCCTCGGGAGCCACCTGCGGCTGATCCCGGAAATCCGGCAGCAGACCATCAACGAACTCTTCATCACCACCCAGCCCGGCCACCTTCAGAAACACGAGGGCCGGGCGCTGACGCCCACGGAGCGGGACCTCGCCCGGGCGGGGTACATCCGCGGGAAACTGACGAGCGACAGCTGAGGCCCGCGTGCGCCTGACGCCCGGCCGCCGGCGGCCCGCCCCTTCCCGCGTGCGCGGAGCCGCGGCGGTCATCATCACGGTGCTCCTCCTGTTCGCACTGGTCGCGCTCACCCTGTTCGGTTTCACCCGGCTGTCCCCCCCGGAAATCACCTCCGACGCCGCCGGGACGCGCGCATTCATGCTGTCCATGATGGGGATCGAGCGCGCCATGGCCGAGCTCCCGCGGGCCGCCTCGCTTCCCGTCCACGGTTCGGCGGTGCGGGACGGGGAACCGCTGGAGGAGGAATTCTGGACCTGGTGGGGCGAGGACCGGAACGCCAACGGGGCGCTCGATGCGGGCGAGGACGTGAACGGAAACCTGCGCCTGGACGTGGCGGGGCTGGAGATCGGCGCGGCGCTGCGCCCGAGTTTCGCCGAGATGGAGGGTCGGACCCCGCGGGGCGTGGTGGTGGACGGGAAGGTCGTCGGGGTCTCGGGGACGTTCGGAGGGGCCGGGCCGGCGTCGCCCGCCACCGAACACTACGTGCTGCGCGTCACCGAGGCCGCTTCCCGCATCTGGATCAACGGTCCCCCCGACGCGACGCGGCGGATGGTGGTGCACCTCGTCCGCAGGCTGGGACTGCCGCGGACCGTCGCGGCCGCGATCGCGGAGGCGCGCGGATGCCGGACGGAGGAGGACCTGATCCCGCGCATCGGCCTGGATCACTGGCGCGTGGTCTCGCCGTACCTCACGACCCAGGCGTGGGTGGACGCGGACACGCTGGGCGCCTGCCCGATGGAATCCCGCGTCCGCCCGCACCTTCCCGGCGACCCGGTCTACTCCCGCGGGCACCTGCGCCCCCGCCGTCTGGTGCAGCAGCCGCGCGCGCCGGTCAACATCAACAGCGCCCCGGCGATCGTGCTGGCGTGCGTCCTCGAAGGACTCCAGGGGTACTGGGTGGAGGAAGGCGGGCCGGGGCTCGGGCTCTCGGGATACGGCGGCGGCTATACGTGGATGGAGCGCCCCCTCTCGTGGCGCTCACGCGACGCCGCCCTCGGCACGCTCCGCCTCTCCACGCCCGTCTCCGCCGCGCAGGCCGACGCCCTCGCCCTCGCCGCCGTCGCGGCCCGGACCGACCGCCCCTTCCGCACGTGGGACGACTTCCGCCGGTTCCTCGACGCCCAGGTCCGACTCGGCGTGATCGACGCGATGCAGGCCGAGGCGGTCCGCGCCAATGCGGATCCGAACTCGCTCCTGAACGACTTCAACCCCGACCGAAACGCCTGGTCGCCGATCGACAAGACCGACCTGGTCGGCGGGACCACCGAATTCGCGTTCGCGTCCATGGGGGTCTTCGTCGTGGAATCGCTGGGCCGCGTCACCGACCCGGGGGGAAAGGTGCTGGCGGAGCGGATGCAGAAAGCGCACATCCGGGCCTGGGAGGTCTGGCGGGAGACGACCGAGGCCGGGTTCCTCCGGGGAGTCGCGGACGGCGCGGACCCGCGGACCCAGATCTCCGCGTTCGACGGTGACGGCACGACCCGCTCCGGACTCGCCCTCGAGGCGTGGCCGGAGGCTCCCCCGTGGACGACGCGCGACCGGAACGTGATCTCGACCCTCTGGTACGACGGCCGGATCGGCCTCGCCCCCCTGCTGGTCCCCCCCGCCGCGGAGACCTGGCTGCGCGCCTCGCTCACCCCGCCCGTCCGCGAGACGCTCGAAGCCGACGACTGGCGCGTCCGGTCCCCCTCCCCCGACCCCGCGGAGCAGACGGCACGCGACCGCCTGGCGCGCCAGCCGCGCGCCGACGGCGAACCGATCCCCGGCCCCCTCGTGATCGACGCCGGAAAAGCGCCCGAGGACGGCAGGGGAACGCCCGTGGGGATGGTCTTCCCCGACGGCGCGAGCCTCGAAGCCGGAAGCTGCCTGCGCTACCGGGCGCTCGATAACCTCCCCTCGCGCGACGGACAGACCCGGTCCGGATGCGTCTCCTTCTGGTTCAAACCCGCGTTCGATCCCGCGCGCTCCTCCCGCCCGCGCACCCTCTGGAGCATCGACCGCAGCCGCGCGCCGGGATCCTCCGGTTTCCTCGACTCCCCCGTCTTCGGCGCCTGGCTCTTCCCGGGATCCCCGGCGTCGGAAGGGCCCTACGCCTACGGATTCCGCCTCGCGGGGCTCGCCGGATTCGGAATCGGGCACCACGCGGCCGCGGACCGCCCGGAGCCGCGCGGATGGGTCACCGCCGGCATCGCCACGGGCCGCGCGGAATTCGAGGGGTTCGCCCCGCTGGCGTGGGTCCACCTCGCGTTCGCCTGGGATCTCGACGCCCCGGCGCCCCGCGCCTTCCGCATGGCGGTCAACGGGCGCGTCGTCCCCGCCGCGAATGCCTTCGAGGCCATCCCCGGCTCCCTCCCCCTCCGCGAACGGATCGACCTCGCCGCCAGCGCCCCCGGGACGTCCACCTGGGTCTCGTTCGGCGCGCTCGCCTCCGACCCCGTCCGGAACCTCCCGCTCGACGGCACCATCGACGAAATCCGCATCGGGACGGCGGAGGCCTTCGAGGAAGCGCGGCGCGACGCCGCCGAGGGGCGCTATGCGCGGGTCGACGACCGGACCCGCCCGCGCCGCGGC
>JABWAY010000018.1 GCA_013360825.1 Candidatus Brocadiia bacterium
CTGATGATGATCACCGCCTCGTCGCGCTGGTGGTCGGACAGCCAGTCGAGCAGGGCGAGGCCGTTGGCGTCGGGGAGGCGATAGTCGAGCAGGAGCAGCGCGTAGCGCTGCTTCTCGAGGCGACCGACCGCCTCGCCGATGCTGCCGCATTCGTCGAAGAGGCGCCCGGGGCGGGCGAGTACGTGCGGAAAGGTGCGGCGCAGGGCCGGATCGTCATCGACGATCAGGATGCGCACGCGATGCTCCGATTGGAATCATGATCGCAGGTCGGGGGAGCGGGAACAAGGGCGAGAGAGGACGTCGTCCGGGTCAGCGGACGCCCGAGCGCACCGCCCAGCGCATCCGCGCGGACCAGCTGCGCGGATTCGCCTCCTGCTCCGCATCTCCCGGGAGCACGGGATCCTCGGCGATCTTCGAGTAGAGCCCCTGGGAGCGCCCCTCCTTGAACGACGTTTTCACCAGACGGTCCTCTCCGCTGTGGAAGGAGATGACGGCGACGCGGCCGCCCGGGCGGAGGCAGGAGGGGAGGAAGGCCAGGAGCGCCGCCAGATTCTCCATCTCCCGGTTGACGAGCATGCGGACGGCCTGGAAGGTCAGCGCCGCCGGGTGCAGCCGCCCCCAGCCCCGCGACGGCACGGGGATTCCCTTGGCCTGGCAGACGAGCGAGACCAGGCGGGATGTCGTGTCGACGGGGCGACTGAGCCGTGCCATGGCGATGATCCGGGCGATCGCCGCCGCGTCGGGCTCGTCGCCCAGCTCGCGAAGCGCCGTGGCGAGGTTGGCCTCCGTGATTTCGTCCAGAAGCGCTCCCGCCGTCCGCCCGCGCGTCGGGTCCATGCGCATGTCCAGCCGTGCCGGCCGAAGATAGGAGAATCCGCGCGCCGCCTGGTCGATCTGGGTCGACGAGACGCCGAGATCCGCGACCAGCGCGTCCACGCCGTCGATCCCGAGCGTCGCCAGGGCGCGGGGAAGGCCGGCGAAGTTGGCGTGCTGCAGGTCGAATCGAAGCCCCGTCGCCGCCAGCTCCAGCTGCGCCTGCGTCAGATTTTCCGGGTCGAGGTCGAGCCCCACGAGCCGCCCGCGCTTCCCGACCGCCTTGAGGAGCGGCACCGCGTGCCCCGCCAGGCCCAGGGTCACGTCCGCCACGATGTCGCCGCGGCGCAGCGCGAGCGCCTCGCGGACTTCCTCGAGGAGAACCGGGACGTGCTCGCGCGACTTCGGCCGCGGCCGGGAAGTGCGTCCGCTCAATTCCGGGGCGCCCCCGCGTCGCGGCAGCGCTTCAGGATCATCAGCGCGTAGGCCGTTCCGTACGGCTTGTGGAAGTCCCACATCCCGAAATCCCACCACGACCCGTCCTCTTCCTGTTTCGGGCGGATCAGGTCGGACAGCCGGCGTCCGAAGTCCCGCGCCTCCGCGGGCGGGACGATGGCCAGCAGGCGGGAGGCGTAGTAGTGGCCGAAGTAGTAGAAGTACCCCGCCACCGCGTAGTACGCCTCGTGCGGGTACGGCCGCTTCCGCCCGCACTCCAGGAATCCCTGCAGCTTGAACAGCTGCTCGAACGCGCGGCTGATTTCCGGGATGTCGACGACCTTCGATCCGCACTCCCACAGCGCATCGTTGCAGCACTGCGTCCGGCCCAGGCTTCCCGGCGGGCGGTTGATCGAGCCCATCGGGTAGTAGCGCCAGTCGTAGCTGTAGAGGTACGTCCCCTCGAGTGTCCGGCATTTCTCCACCAGCCTCAGCGCCTGCTTCACGAGGGGCGCGGGCACCGCGATTCCCGCATCCGCCGCCTCCTTGAGCGCGATCAGCCCGGCAGCGGTGCCGAAACTGGTCGACTCCATCGAGGGGCGGCGCGTCTGGGCGGCGAAATCGTAGTAGTTCCACCCGCCCCAGCAGGTCGCGTAGCGCTCCATCAGGTCCACCGTGTCGGTCGCCGCACGCACCAGCCGCTCCTTCCGGGCCGGGTCGGTTTCCTGCCGGATCGCCAGCGCCAGGGCCTGGAGCGCGTACGTATGCCCCCAGATGTTGTAGATCTGATCCTGCGTGCTGCGCCGGAGCTTCATCCCGTCCCCGGCCAGCCAGTCTTCCCCCCGCACCGCCGCCGCGAGGGCCTCGGGCGTCCCGATTTCGCGGAGCGCCAGCGCACAGAGGCCGGTGGTGGCCACCTGGAACGCGCGGTGGGATCCCGGGGCCGTGGCATAAATGTCCCACCCGAGGGGACGAACCCCGGTCCCCCAGTATCCCTTCGGACGCTGCTCGCGCAGCAGATACGCCACCCCGTCGTCGATCGCCTGGTCGAGCGAGCGCTCCCGGACCGGCTGCTGCTCGAGCGGGAGCGGCTCCGGCTGCGGGTCGGAAACGCACCCGGAGAGCAGCACGGCCGCGAAGAGCGCCTGAATCGTCTTCATCTCTACCTCTACTTTTTCGGCGCGTTCACGAGGATGGTCTCGCCGCCCTTCAGCCCCGACCGGATCTCCCAGGCCTGCCCGTTCGTCGCGCCCAGGGCGACTTCCACGGCGGTGTCGGTCTTCCCGTCGGTCGTCCAGACGCAGGTCCGGCCGTTGTTCGAGCCCACCGCCGTCGCGGGCACGAGGAGGACGTCCTTCAGGTCTCCGCCCTGCAGCGTCACCCGGCATTTCATCCCGGGCACCAGCGACGGATCCGCGCGGTCGAGGTCGATCACGGCCGGGAACAGCCCGCCGATCGGAATCGGGGAAACCGAACGGACCTTTCCGCCGAGCCGGGTCGCCGGGTTGGAGAGCGGCGCGGCGAGGGTGGTGCGGGCACCGGAAGCGATGGACACCTTGTCCTCCGGCACGGACACGCGGATCGACAGGGCGCCGGACGAGGGGACGAGCGTGAGGTGGACCTGGTTCGCCGCGATCTTCTCGCCGACCCGGAGCGCCCGGATCAGGTCGTCCGTGGTCGTCCAGTTGCCGGCCATGCACTGTCCGACGAACACCTGCCCGTCGGCGGGGGCCGTGATCGTGAGGCGGTCGCCGTCGGCCTTCAGCTTCGACAGTGCATCGGCCTGCCGGTCGCGCTCCATCCGCGCGCGGACCACCGACGTTTCCCTCTGGACCTTCGCATTCACCAGCCCGGACTTCGTCGAGGCCAGCTGGATTTTCGCCGCCTCGACCGCCTGCTCCGCGCGCTCCTTCGCCCGCGGATGCTCCCAGTCCGGCGTCTTCTTCGACTCCTTGCGCCGCATCTCCAGGTAGGTCTTCGCGTTCTCCAGCGAGCGGCGCGCCCGGTTCCGCACGATGTCGGCGGTCTCCGTCGTGAGCTCCTCGGACTTGTACATGTCCTCCAGCTGCTTCAACTCCTCCTCCTGGTCCTTCACGTTGTCCTCGGAATTCTTCATCCAGAGGTCGTTCATCTTCAGCATGTGCGGGCCGTCCATCTCGTTGAACCACTGCAGGGATTTCTCGGCGTCGCGAAGCGCGTCTTCCGAACCCTTGAGCGACAGCGCATCCTGCCGGTCCCCGTACTGCACGGCTTCCTCCGCGGCCTTCAGCGCCGCCTCGGCTCCCCGGAATTCGTTCTCGGCCGCGGCCACGGCCTTCCGCCACGGCGCGGGATCGCACTTGAGGAGCACCGCGCCCTTCTTCACCTGCGCCCCGTGCGCCGCCGCCTGGACGATCTGGAGATCCCCGGAATAGGAATCGAAACGGTACTTCGCCTCGAAGCTGTCCGCCGACTCGAAGGCGCCCTCGAGTTCGACCGCGAGGCTGAGGTCACCCTTTGCGACCACCGCCGTCTGGCGGGCGGTGTCGTCGGATGCGGCGTGAAGGGCGATGCCGAGCGCCACGACGGGCGCGAGGACGGCGGACAGACGCTTCATCGAAAATTCCTCCGGTTTCGTGTGGGATTTGCGGGAAGCCGGGAATGTACCAGATGGCGGCCGGGGACGCGGCCGACTATTCCCCCGGTTCGAGGGAAAAGGTGAGCGGGTAGCGGCGGGCGCGGGCGGAGGAGTGGGCGCGGTCGACGTGGAATTCCGCCTGCTCCTTCGTCTCGACGGCGACGAGGGCCGCGCCGGAGAGATGGGCCTCCAGCATGATGCGGACGGCCTGGACGAGGCCGATCGCCCAGAATTCGCGGAGGGTGGAGACGACGAAGTCCATCGGCGTCACGTCGTCGTTATGGATGATGACGCGCCAGAGGGGGGACAGGCGCGTCCGCGTCTCCGAGTCGGGGAGGACGGCGGGCGGCCGCGGCGCGAGGGTGGGTCCCGGCATTCCCGCATTCTACCGCGCGCCCCGCGGCGCGGATCAGGGGATGACGTCCATCCTGACCTTCACCTCCCTGCCGTCGCGCAGCAGGCGCAGGTCGACGGACTCGCCGGCGCGGCGGGTGAAGCGGAACCAGGTCTGGAAGTGGACGGAGCTCTGCCAGTCGGACTGTCCGGCGGCGGAGAGGAGGATGTCGCCCTTGCGGATTCCGGCCTTTTTCGCGTTGCGCCCGTCCTCGGGGTGGTCCCCCCACTCGATGATGTACTGGACCTTGAGGGTGAATGCGTCGGCGGCGAGACCGAGTTTTTTCTTTTCATCCGCCGAGAGGGGCGGCCCTCCGAACCCCGGATTCGGACGCAACTGCCACATGAAGGGCCTCCAGGAGTACTCCAGCGGCCCGACCTCCTTCCACCCCTTCGGCAGCGTCACCGTCATCGAACGGGGCTCGCCGCCGCGCTCGATCTCCAGCTTCAGCGCCCCCCCCTTCGCATCCACCCGGTCCAGGAACCACTGGATGTCCGGCTCCGTGAGCACGCGCGTCCCGTTCGCCGACCGTACCACGTCCCCCGCGCGGAGTCCGGTGCGGTCCGCCGGGGATCCCTTCCTCACCGTCGCGATGCGGGCGGGGGACTCGACGTCGAGGGTGAAACCCGCCTGGGAGGGGAGGGGCCAGATCCAGCGCCCGTCCGGGGTCCAGGTCCTGTCCGAGATCGCCTGCTCCCGTTCTGCGTCGTGAACCATGTGGCAGTGGATGCAGTCCGGGACCTTCGTCTTCTTCGTGCGCGCGGCGAAAGCCGGGATGTCGAGGATGGTGCGCCGGGGAAGGGGCTTCGGCGGCCTGGGAGACTTTGCGTAGGCCTCGTGGGTGGCGACGCCGTCCCGGAGGAGCTGGACGAGGGCGGCCTGGGACAGGTGTCCGTCCGCGGAGGTGTGATCCCGGGAGCCGTACCGGTGATAGATCGTTCCGTCGGCATTCATCAGGAGGACGCTGAACGTCAGGTCGAAGTCAAACCGGTAGACGTTCAGGTCGACGGTGGCCATGTCGACGACCCGGACGGGAATGTAGGGGGCGGCGGCCTTCGTGAACTCTCCGGTCGGACGGGCAACCTGCCCGTCGAAGGAGGCGCAGTCCTTTCAGGACTCTCACCGGAAAACAATGAGCAGCGGGCGTCCTTCGCTCTTTGCCCGGGCGCGTGCGGCCTCGAGGTCATCCTGCCAGGCGAACGCCGGTTCCTCCGCGGCGGGGCGGAGGCTGAAGGGGAGGAGAGCCGCGAGGGCGAGGGCCGGCAGGAGGCGGCGGGTCATGGAATCGCTCCGGAACGGGGATGCTGTGAGGACGGTCCGGGGTCGCTGCTGTTACGCGGACTCCGGAAATCGCCCGGGAGCGGGACCTGTCACGCCCCGCCCCCGGCCTTCCAGGCCTCGTAGGCGGCGACGAACGCGGGGTCCCGCCGTGCGAGATTCTCCCGGTCGATCTTGCCGCTCCGTGTCATGAGGACCCACGCGAGTTCCATCGGGTGAAGCCCCATGTCCTTCCCGGCATTCTCGAACCACTCCATGCTGACCTGCGCCGCCGCCTGGAGATCGTCCGCCTTCGGCCTGCGTTCGGCCTCAAATGCGGCGAGCCCGGCGGGGACGGAGCCCCTGGTTTCGAGCGCGCCGAACAGCGCGATGGCGTCCTCGAGGGCGAGGCGGGTCCCGGAGCCGATCGAAAAGTGCGCGGTGTGGAGCGCATCGCCGATCAGAACCATGTTCCCGTGCGTCCAGTGCGCGTTCCGGATCCGCTGGAAGTTGATCCAGGCGGACTTGTTCGACAGGAGCGGGGCGCCCCGGAGATCCTTCGCGAAGACCTGCTCGAGATAGGCGCGGGCCGCGGGTTCCTCCTTCCGGTCCATTCCCGCCGCCGCCCACGTGACGGGGTCGCATTCGACGATGAAAGTCGAGGTGTCGGCGTTGAACTTGTACGAGTGGGCGATCCACAGCCCGTGCTCGTTCGGGCGGAACGTCAGGGTCAGGCCGTGGAACAGCGTCCGCGTCCCGTACCAGATGTACTTGTTGGGGCGGACCTGGATGTCGGGCTGAAAATGCGCCGCGAGCGTCCGGCGGGTGGAGGAATTGACGCCGTCCGCGACCACGACCAGGTCGTATCCCTTCCAGTCGCCCGGATCAATCAACTCCCGCCCGAATTCCAGGACCACGCCGGCGGCCGCGCAGTGTTTCTGGAGGATCTGCAGCATCGCGAGCCGCTGGATGCCGCTGAAGCGGTTGCCCCGGATGGAGATGCGCGTGTCGCGGTGCACGACGTCGACGTTGTCCCAGGTCTGGTACGCGGCGGTCATGTCCCGCCAGGTCGGCTCGTCGGTATCGCGGAGGTAGTTCTGCGTCTTGTCGTTGAACACCACCCCCCACCCGAACGTCGCGTCCGGGGCGTTCCGCTCGACGACACGGACCGCCCAGTCCGGATGCTTTTTCTTCGCCAGAAGGGAGAAGTAGAGGCCGGCCGGTCCGCCGCCGATGACCAGGATGTTCATCCAGCCTCCCCGAAAGACGACCGCGCCCGCCGTCCCGGCGCCGATGCCGGTGAGGACTCCGCCGGCGGGCGCCCGGCGATCCGGGACGGATTGTAGGGGGCGCAGGTCCCGCGGGGAAGGAAAGCGGGCCGGCGGGCGCCCGGCCCCGCCGTCAGACCCTGACTTCCTCCGTCCGCTCCAGCGCCACGCGCACCAGCCCCTCCACGTCCAGATCCTTCTCCGCTTCCGCGGCCTCCACCGGGTTGGACGCGGTGGTCGGCTGGCGGGGCATGAGGAACGAACAGCAGTCGTCATGCGGCTGGATCGAGGTCTCGTAGGTGCCCAGCCGCCGCGCCTCGTCCACGATCTCCTGCTTGTCCGCGCCGATGAGCGGGCGCAGCACCGGGAGCTTTGCGACCGCCGTGACGGCGTTCAGGTTGTGGAGCGTCTGGGAGGCCACCTGCCCGAGGGAGTCGCCGGTCACGAGGGCCAGGGCGCCGGTGCGCCGCGCGAGGGCTTCGGCGATGCGCATCATGAAGCGTCTGTAGAGGACGATGCGGAAGGGAGCGGGGGCGCTGGTGACAATGGCCTGCTGGAGGTCACCGAAGGGGACGAGGTGGAGTCGGGACGGGCCCTGCCAGGGTTCCAGGCGTCGGGCGAGGTCCTGAACCTTGTCGAGGGATTCGCGGGAGGTGAATGGCATGGAGTGGAAGTGTGCGAACAGGGTGCGGCAGCCGCGGCGGATGAGGCGCCAGGCGGCGACGGGGGAGTCGATCCCGCCGGAGAGGAGGGTCATGACCTTGCCGGAGACGCCGGCGGGGAGGCCGCCGGGGCCGGGTTCGCGGTGGAAGTAGACGAGGAATTCGCGATTGACGACCTCGATGAAGATCTCGAGGTCGGGGGCGTCGAGGTGGACGGAGGCGGCGGGTGCGAGCGTGAGGACGAAGGTGCCGATTTCGCGATTGATCTGATTTGAGGTGAGTTCGAAGTCCTTGCTGGTGCGATGAGCGCGGCAGGCGAAGGTCTTGAAATGGAGAGCGGGGATTTCGCGGGCCAGGAGCGCCTTGAGGGACGGGATATCCCTGGGGAGTCTGTGGATGCGGGCGAAGTAGGAGACGCCGCAGGCCATGCGGAGGCGTGCGCGGACGGAATCCCAGTCGGGTCCGTCGGGGAGGGTGGCGACGAGGCGTCCGGGCTGGCGGCGGACGGAGGCGTCGCCGAGGGGTTTGAGGAGGCGGCGGACGTTTTCGGCGAGGCGGATTTCGAAATAGGGGCGGTTCTTACCTTTGAGGCCGAGTTCGGCGTAGTGGATGACGGCGTCCATGGGGGGGAGTTGTACAGGGTTAGGGGGCAGAAAGAAAGGGCTGGAACGGGGGATCTGGCGGCGGATCCGCCCCCGAGAGACGTCGTAACATATTGTGCAATAGGGCTTTGCGAAATGCCATCGGAATCGGGCCGGAATCCCCCGATTTCGTGAACCTCCCGCCCGGAACGGCGATCAAGTCAGTACAGCGCCGACAGCCAGAGAGGATTCCGTCCCATGAACTGCACCGACGTTCTCCCGCAGATCACGGACTACACAAAAGACGAGTTGCCCCGCGATGCCGCGGAACTCGTGGCGCGACACCTGAATCAGTGCCCCTCCTGCCGGGCCATCGAGGCCGAAACCAAACAGAGTTTCGGCCTTCTTCATTCCGCCCCCCCCGTCCCGGCGCCGTCACCGGATCTCTTCAACAGGATCCTCGCGGCCGTGGACAGCGTTCCCCAGCTCCAGGCCGCGGCCCCGCTTCCGCGCAAAGGAGCGCGGTGGTTCCCCGCGGTGGCGACAGTCGCCGCCGCGCTGCTCGTGGCCCTGGTCGTCGGCGTGCTCATGAACGAGGGGCCTGCCTCGACGAGGAACACGGTGGCAAAGCTGGAGCGCCTGGGACCCGGAGTGACGATCACGATCACCGAGGGAGAAAGCACCCGAACCCTGAAGACGGGGGACGTCCTGCGGGAGGGGGACCGGATTGCGATGCAGCCCGGGGCGGCCGCGATCTTCAGCATGCCGGGGATCGGACGGTTCCGGGTCTCCGGCGGCACCGTCCTGACGGTGGCCGGGGAACGTGCCCTGCGGCTGGAAAGCGGTGAGGTGATCGCGGACATCACGCCGAACGGCCGTGGCTTCGCGGTCGTTTCGCCCGAAGGAGAGACGCGGGTTCTGGGAACCTTGTTCCGGGTCGCGGCGAACTCCGGAAGAACCGCCGTGACGGTGGCGCGCGGAACGGTCCGGTTCGGGAACGCCGCCGGGAGCGTCGAGGTGCCTGCGGGGTCGCAGACGGTCGCGACGAACGGCGGGGCGCCTGCACTCCCCATGGCCCTGGAGGCGACCGCGGCCGACTGGGATCTGTTCCAGTCCGTGGCGCCGAATCCGGTGGCCGCGCTGGCGTTCGAGTCCGGCGCCCGGGACAACGAGGCCTCCTTCCTGCTGACGATGTCCTCGGAGCAGGTCACGCGTCTGGAAGCGTCGGTCTCCGAGCGGACCTATGTGGTGCTGACGGTCGAGGATCCCTCCGGCCAGCGCCGACTCGTGCGGCTCGGGGCGGGGGACCTGGAGGCCGACGGCGGGGCCCGCGGCGTCGTGACGATCGACCGGAGCAGGCCTCTTCTCCTCCGGGGAACCCTGACCGGTCTCAGCGGGGAAGGACCCTGGACGGTGAGCGCGATGTTCGCCAGCGGCGGCCGCGACGACAGCTGGTCCGGGTATGCCGAGTCTGCGCCCGTGACCCTCAGGAGAAACCGGTGAACCTTCTGTCGACCCGCGGCGTCCATCCGGTGACAATCCGGCCCTTCCACGGTCTCCGGAGGCACTGATGGACCTTTCACCGATTCTCGGGAAACTCGACGCGGTTCGACGCCGCGCGCGGTCCCTGATCCTGATCGACGGACTCAGCCGCGTGGCCCTGGTCCTCGTCGTCGCCGTGGTCTTCAGCTTCCTCGTGGACTACCTGGTGCCGAAGGTCCCGCACGGCGTGCGCCTGACGGTTCTGGGACTCGGCGTGGCCGCCGCAGTGGCCGCCTTCTGGCGGTACGTGGTGGCTCCGCTCTCGGTGAACCTGACCGACGACGACCTGGCGCTCTGCGTCGAACGGCAGTATCCGGGTCTCAACGACCGCCTGATCAGCGCCCTTCAGCTCTCCCGCCAGCGCGGCGAGTTCGACCGCTTCAACTCCCCCGAACTGGTCGACCGCCTGGTGGCCGAGGCGATGACCGAGAGTCGGGCGCTGGATTTCTCGCCGGTGGTGCTGCCGCGCGGGCCGATGCGGCTGCTGGGATGGACCGCGGGGGCGTTCCTGGCCGTCGGCGCGGTCGCCGCCTGGCAGGCGCCGCTCGTGAAGATCTGGGCGGCGCGGCTGTTCAGCGACTCGGTCAGCTGGCCGAAGAAGACGCGGATCGTGGTCCATGTCCCGGTCGGCAATCCGGTGACGATTGCGAAGGGTGACGACCTGGTCGTTGAGATTGAGATCCAGGGATCGGTGCCGAAGAAGTCGATGATCCGGTACCGGTTCTCGGGGGCGGATTCTTCCGTCCAGCGCCTGATGAGGGCCGACAACGACGGGCGGTGGCGGTTCGAGTTCACGAAGGTGATCGAGCCGCTGGAGTTCTGGGTGGAAGCCGGGGACGACGAGACGCTTCCGGTGTCGGTGCAGGTTCTGAATCCGCCGACGGTGGAACAGGTGGCGCTGGTTTACGACTACCCGGCGTACACGGGGCTGGCGGACACGGACCCGACGCGGCCGGTTCATGACGGGAACATCGTGGCGCCGCTGGGCACGAAGGTGAAGGTGACGGGGACGACGAATCTGGACGTCGTGGCCGCCAAGGTGCTGTTCGGCCGCCGCGGCGAGGAGGAGGTCCGGGACCTGCCGGTTCAGAACGATGCGCAGGGGCGTCCGCGGGTGGTGACGGCGGACATCGACGTGCTGCGGTCGACGCAGTACGCCATCTGGCTGCACGCGGCGAACGGCCTGCAGACGTCGGCGCCCGTCCGGTACTCGATCAAGGCGACCGACGACAAGGCCCCCGAGATCCGGGTCAACGAGCCGAATCTCGACAAGTTCTGCACGCCGACCGCCCGCATCCCGATCCGGATCGTCACGACCGACGACTTCGGCGTCGCTTCGCTGGCCCTTCTCATCCGCGCCCCCGGGAAAACGGAGGCGACGATCCCGCTGGACGCGTTCAACACGGAGAGCTATCCGTCGCGGCGGATCGAGACGGAGTACTGGTTCGACATGGCGGAATTCGGGGCGAAGGAAGGGATGGTGATCCAGTACCAGGTGATTGCGAAGGACGGCCGGGAGCTTCCGGCGCCGAACATGACGCAGTCGCGGGTCTACCTGTTCACGGTGATCAAGCGCGACGAGATGCTGAAGAAGATCGAGGACATGCTGGCGCGGATCCGTGAGGAGCTGAGGAGGATCATCGCGTTCGAGGAGGCCGGACGGGCGGATGTGGCCCGGCTGATGGACGCGCTGGGCGAGCGGGATCTCCTGGAGGTGCACGAGCGCCAGGCGCTGTCGGGGGCGGGATCGCACCAGCGGCGGATCACGCAGCACCTGGAGCGGGTGACGCACGAGTTCGACGAGATCGTGAAGGACATGAGGCACAACCGGCTGTTCGAGGGACAGGGCGAGGACAAGCTCCGGCGGCCCGGCGAGGTGCTGCATGCGGTCACGGAGCAGAAGTCGCCGGATGCCGCGCAGCTGCTGGTCCAGGCCGCCAGCGTGGCGCTGGGAAAGGACCGCACGTCGCGGCTGGCGGAAACCGCGGCCCGGCAGGACGAGATCATTTCCGACCTGAACTCCATTCTGGGTCTCCTGACGGAGTACGAGACCTACATGGAAGTCGTGAGATATGTGCGCGAGATGCTGAACAAGGCGGAAAAGACACGCGAAGAGATGCGCAAACCGAAATAGGTCGGGGGATGAGGAGGACGGACATGAGAACGTACCTGGCGAGATTCAGCACGGCGGTCGCGTTCGGAGCCCTGATCGCAGTTCACCTGCGCGCGGACGACGGACCGAGCAACAAGTCCCGGATCCTGACCGAGAGGCAGGAGGAGCTGCAGAAGCGCGTGCAGGAGCTGCGCACGAAGATGGAGCGCGTGGCCCAGCAGGTGGAGAAGAAGGAGCCCGAGGCGGCGGCGCGGCTGTACGCGGCGCTGAACCAGCTCAAGGGGACGCTGCTGGAGGACGACATCCGGACGATCATCGCGCTGATCCAGAACAACCAGGCCGGATCGGCGCTCGAGAAGCAGGACGAGATCATCACCGACCTGAAGGCGATCCTGGACATCCTGGAGAACCGCAACAGCACGGCGGATCTCCAGAAGAAGCTGGAAGCGATCCGCCAGATCATGAAGGAGATGGAGGGGCTGCAGAAGGAGCAGAACCAGCAGACCAAGGAGATGCAGTCGCTGAACTCCGAGCGCCAGAAGGACGTCGAAGAGATGAAGCGGGAGCTGGACGAGGCGATCAAGGAGCAGGAGGCGCTGGAGAACGAGCTGGACAAGAACGACCCCGCCGGGATGGAGAAGTCGATCGAGCAGGCCGAGAAGGACCTGAAGGCGCTGAAGGAGGAGCAGGACAGGCTGGCGAAAGAGCTGAAGGACGCGCAGTCCCCCGAGGTCCGCGATCTCTCGGACGCGGTGAAGGGGCTGAAGGAGATGATCGCGAAGCAGGAGAAGGCGATCGAGAAGTCCAAGGCCGCCGCCGAGGGCGCGGACCAGATGAAGCAGGCGATCGAGGACATTGAGCGCCTCCAGAAGGACCAGGAGACGATCCAGAAGCGGACCGCGGAGGCGGCGGAAGAGGACTCAGCCCAGAAGATGGGCTCCATCCAGAAGGCGCAGGAGAAAGCGGCGCGCGACGCGGAGAAGACCGCAGGAAAACTGGGGGACATGCCGGAGTCGAAGGAAACGGCCGAGGCGAAGAAGGCGATGGATGCGGCCCGGAAGGCGATGGAGCGCGCCGCGAAGGATCTGGAGGACGAGACGCCCGGCCTCGCGCAGCAGAATGAGCAGAAGGCCGCCGATGCGCTGAAGGCCGCGAAGGAAGCCCTTCAGAAGGAACTCGCCCAGGCGACGGAGGGACGGGAGAAGAATCTGGCGGACCAGGCCAAGGCCCAGGCGGAGCTGAAGGAGGCCACCGAGGCGCTTGCGAAGGCGATGAGCCAGGCGGGAGAAAAGAGCGCTTCGAAACCCGTGCAGGACGCGCTGAAGGAAGCCGGCGAGAAGACGCAGGGCGCGAGCGGTGACATGAAGAAGGCGGAGCAGAAGCTGGGGCAGAAGCAGCCCGGGCAGGCGAAGGAGAGCCAGGACCAGGCGTTGAGCGCGATGAACCAGGCGAAGGAGCAGCTGGAGCAGCTGGAGAAGCAGCTGGCGCAGAAGGATGCGGCGGCGACGGCGGCGAAGGCGCAGAAGCAGCAGGATCTGAAGGACAAGGCGGACGCGCTGGCGAAGCAGCTGAAGGACATGGCGAAGAAGTCGGGCGACGACGCTGCGGCGAAGAAGTCGGCGGAGCAGGCGTCGAAGGCGACGAGCCAGGCCGCCCAGGACATGGACGACGCGCAGAAGCAGATGTCCGAGGGGCAGACGGGCGAGGCGGGCGAGCAGCAGCAGCAGGCGAGCAAGAATCTGCAGAAGGCGGCGGATGCGCTGAAGAAGATGAAGGACGCGACCGCGAAATCGAAGGGCGAGCAGGAGAAGAAGGCGAAGGAGGTCGCGCAGAAGCAGCAGGATCTCGAGAAGAAGATGAAGGATCTGGCGGAGAAGATGGCGGAGGCCGCGAAGAAGCAGGAGGACGCGGAGTCGAAGAATGCCATGAGCAAGGCCGGGCAGAGCACGGACCAGGCTTCCGGCGAGATGAAGAAGGCCGGGAAGCAGATGGAGGAGAAGGAGAACCAGCAGGCGCAGGCGAACCAGAAGAGGGCGAAGCAGGCCCTGGAAGACGCCCGGAAGGAGCTGGAGAAGCTGCAGCAGCGGCAGCTGACGGAGGAGCAGAAGCGGCGCCTGGAGCAGTTCCGGGAGCGGCAGCGTGAGCTGGAGAAGAAGCTGAAGGAGATGCAGGAGAAGACCGGGAAGATTCCGGAGAAGAAGGCCGAGGAGGCGATGAAGAAGGCCGGGCAGGACATGCAGCAGGGGCAGGAGAGCTCGCAGCAGGGGAACTCAAAGCAGGCGCAGGAGGACAGCGAGCAGACCGAGGACGACCTGGAGCAGGCGATGGAGGAGCTGCGCGAAGCCGAGCGGAAGTACCAGCAGCAGCTCCAGGAGGAGCAGCTTCAGGAGATCGAGAACGGCCTGCAGGAGCTCGTCGAGAAGCAGGTGCGGATCAACGAGGAGACGAAGCGCCTGGACGCGATCCGCGTGAAGGAAGGAGACTTCGGGCGGAACGAGCAGATCGACGTGAAGAAGACGGCGAACGAGCAGCAGGATCTTGCGAAGGCGGCGGAGGAGATCCGGAAGAAGCTGGAGGAGGAGAAATCGCAGGTCTACACCTGGGTTCTCGAGACGTGCCGCGACGACATGAACACGGTGGCGGAGGAGTTGCGCGATCTCGACACCGGCGAGTACACGCAGGAGATCCAGGGCGACATCCAGCAGCGGCTGAAGGAGCTGATCGAAGCTCTCAAGAAGGAGCGGGGCCGGCGGAAGAAGCAGCAGATGCAGGGCGGGGGTGGCGGAGGCGGCGGGCCGCTGGTCCCGGACATCGCGGAGCTGAAGCTGCTGCGGACGATGCAGGTGCAGCTGAAGCAGAAGACGGAGCGCTTCGCGAAGGACACGACGGACGAGGCGCAGGTCGAGCTGGACCCGGTGCAGAAGGCGATTCTTTCCCGGCTGCGGGCGGAGCAGGGTCACATCGCGGAGTTGACGAGGAAGTTCACCGAAAAGATCAAGGCGAAGATGCAAGGGGAGGGTCGATAGATGAAGATCATCACGAACCTGTGGCGTGCGGCGGTGACATGCGCGCTGGCCGCGGCGCTGTCGATGCCCGTGCTGGCGGAGGACGACGAGGAGTTCCCCGAGGGGCCGGGTGTCGGCCAGCCCGCGCCGGACGAGGAGCTTCCCGACTCGGACGAGGAGGAGATGGAGGAGGAGGAGGTCGATCCTCTGAAGACGCTGGAGGAGATCATCGGCAAGATGAAGGATGCCGAGAGCGCGCTGTCGGAGGCGAACAAGTGGAAGGCGACGGATGCGGAGGGGAAGGTGATCGAGGACCTCGACGACCTGCTCACCGCGCAGGACCTCCAGGAGAAGGCGATCCGGGAGATGTCGAAGATCTTCGGCGGCGGGAAGGAAGGGCAGCAGAAGGCGGTGGACGGGATTGAGAAGCTGATCAAGGCGGCGAAGGAGCAGGAGGGGAAGGGGCAGGAGAGCAACAAGCCGAAGAAGGAGAAGAAGCAGAAGCAGCCGCAGAACAACCAGACGAAGCAGCCGAACAATCCGGCGACGCAGCCCTACAACCCGAACCAGAACATGGAGGGCGGGGACCCGGCGAACCGGACCGGATCGCTGGGCGACAAGTGGGGAAACCTGCCGGACAAGATGCGGGAGGAACTCAGCCAGGCGGACGACGAGTTCCGGAACGCGCGAGGGCAGTACAAGTCCCGGCTGATCGAGTATTCAAAGGTGATCGGCTCGCAGGATTGATTCCCGTACAATCGGGAACGTTCTCCCGCCGGTCGTCGTCGAAAGGCCAGCACCACCCGTCCGGGCCCCTGCGGCCGGGCGGGTTTTTCCCGTTCCGTGGAAGCACAGGAGTTCTTCCGTGGACCCCCTGAACCGCCGTTCATTTCTTGCCCGCGCCGCGGGGCTCGCCGCGTTGCCGGTTCTGACCCCGGCGGCACGGCTGTTTGCCGAGGACACGCCGGCGCCGGCGGGGCCCGAGCGGAAGTCGCTGGTCACCGACAAGCAGCTCGAGGCGACGCGCAAGGGTCTCGAGTGGCTGGCGAAGAACATGTCCGGCAAGGGGAAGGCGGCCCCGTGGGGCCAGTCCGCGCCGGTTGCGGTCACCGCCCTGGCCGGGTGCGCGTTCATGGCGGACGGGCACCTTCCCGGCCGCGGAAAATACGGCGACCAGCTCAAGCGGGCGATCGAGTACGTCCTGGGCTGCTCGGCGAAGAACCGGAAGGGGTACCTGGCGGACCCGCAGGACGGGCAGTCGCGGATGCACGGGCATGGGTTTGCGACGATGTTCCTTGCCGAAGCGTTCGGCATGATGATGCTCAACGACGAGATGGCGAACAAGATGCGGCAGGCGATCGAGAAGGCGGTGGACGTCATCGAGTACAGCCAGACCACGCTCGGCGGCTGGGGGTACATGCCCGAGCCGACCTATGACGAGGGGTCGATCACCGTCGCCGAGGTCATGGCGCTGCGTTCCTGCCGGAATGCGGGGTTCAAGGTCGAGAAGAAGGTGATCAACAAGGGCATCGACTATCTGAAGAAGTCGGCGAATTCAGACGGGTCGTTCAAGTACTCCCTCCAGGGAGGCGGCGGCGGCGGGACGGTCGCCCTGACTGCGGGAGCGGTCGCCTCGATGCAGCTGTTCGGGGAGTACGAGGCGAAGGAGGTCAAGAAGGGGCTCGAGTTCCTCAAGAAGAACAAGGGGCAGGTCAAGCAGGGGGGAGGCGGCTGGGGGCACTTCTTCTACTCCGCTCTCTACGCCACCATGGCCGCCTACTTCGCCGGCGGTTCGCTCTGGGAGGAGTGGTTCCCGCCGTTCCGGGACGAGCTGGTGAAGTCGCAGCGCCCCGACGGGAGCTGGGCGGGTGAGTTCGACAACGCTTACTGCACGGCGTACGGCGTGCTGACCCTCGCCGTCCCGTACCAGTACCTGCCGATCTTCCAGGTCTGAGGAAGCCGGTCGCTCCGGGCGCCGGCGCCGGCCCGCCGGGGACGGGGCGGCAGGCGCTTCGTTCCACGGACCCGGCCGGTCTGCGGTAGGATGAGGCGACCATGAGACACCTTCTCGCCCGCGCGCTGCTGGCGTTCGCCGTCTTCGCGGCGCTTCCCGTCGCGGCGCAGCCTGCGCCCGCGCCGTCGAAGGATTCCTGGGCGGCGCGGCGCGACCGTCTGCGGGAGCAGATCGGGGGCGGGATCGGGCTGGTCCCGGCGGCGGAGGCCGCGCCGAAGGGGGTTGCGTTCCGGCAGGACAACGATTTCTGGTATCTGACGGGGCTCGACTGGCCCGGGGCGGTTCTGGCGCTGACGGCCGAGGGTGCCTGGCTGTTCACGGCCGAGGCGGACAGAACGGCGCCCGAGGGGTTTGTCGGCGTCCTCCCGCTGTCGTCGCTGGACGTGGCGATCGGGCGTTATGCGGCGGACGGCCTCTGGCTCCATGCCGGGCAGGAGGAGTACTACTCGACCCCGATCGTTCCCGGCGAGATCCGGGAATTCGGGGATCCGTTTGCGCGGTCGACGGCGCGCGCGAAGTGGGCGGACGGGATTGCGGCGCGGTTCAAGGAGGGGAGGCGCAAGTCCCTCCACCACCGTGTTGCGCGGCTGCGGCTGGTGAAGGACGAGGGGGAGATTGCGATCCTCAGGCGCGGCGTGGAGGTGACGGGGAAGTCGCTGATGGACGCGATCGGCGGGGTGAAGCCCGGGATGAAGGAGCGGGAATTCCAGCGGGCGCTGGAGCAGGGGTATGTGGATCGGGGCGCGGGGTGGCTGGCTTTTCCGACGATCGTGGGAAGCGGCGCGAACGGGACGATGGTGCACTACACGGCGAACAGCGGAGCGCTGGGGCGCAACGAGCTGGTGGTGGTGGACACGGGGGCCGAGGTGGAGATGTACGCGTGCGATGTGACGAGGACCTTTCCGGTCACGGGGGCGTTCACGAAGAGGCAGCGTGAGGTCTATCAGGCGGTGCTGGACGCCCAGCGGGCCGCGATCCGTGCCGCGAAGCCCGGGGTGACGATGATGGACCTGGACCGGATTGCGAAGGACGTTCTGGCGGACCGCGGATTCCGGGACCGGATGCCGCACTGGACCTGTCACTGGGTGGGGCTGGGTGTCCACGACGCGGGGGAGTACCTGACCCGCCTGGAGCCGGGGATGGTGATCACGGTCGAGCCCGGGGTCTACATCCCGGAGGAGGCGATCGGGGTCCGCATCGAGGACCTTCTCCTCATCACGGAGGGGGAGCCTGAGATTCTGTCGGAGTTCGTCCCGGTGGAGGCGGAGGAGATCGAGAAACTCGTGGGGTCGCGGCGGAAGTGACCTCGCGGCGGGCCTGGGGGTGGGCGTTCGCCGGGGTCTGCGCGGCGGCGATCGCGGTCTGGCCCGCCGATCCGGCCGTCTCGCGCTGGTTCGCGGCGCAGCGCCGTCCCGGGCTCGATCCCGCGGTGCTGGCGCTGACGAGCGCCTGGACTCTCACCGTGTTCGTCGTGGCGGCCTGCGTGTGGCTGGCGGCGCGCCGGCGTCTCCGGGAATCGCTCGCGGTCGCGGGGGTGACGCTCGCGACGCTCGGCGTGGGGTCGGTCCTGAAGGTGCTGGTCGGCCGGCACCGGCCGTATGAATCGCTGGCCGATTTCGTCTCGCTCAAGACGGCCGCGGACGCCTCGTTCCCGAGCAACCACACGAGCGGAGCGTTCGCCGCATGCCTCGTGCTCGCGGGGATCCTGCCGCGCCTCCGGATTCCCTGCGTGCTCTTCGCCGTCTCGATCGCGCTCACGCGGCTCTACATCGGGGTTCACTACCTCTCGGACGTGGTGGGCGGGCTTGCCCTGGCCCTCGCGTTCGCATTCCTGGCGCGCACCTGGATCCTCCCTGCCGCGCCGGCGGAGGCGGGTTCCCCCGGCGGCGGAGCCGACCCCGCTCCGGTTGCCGCGGAGGCGGGTCGAACCGGACCCTCCCTTCCCGTTCCACCCTCCACCCCGTAAGATGTCCCCCCGCATGCCCCCCTTCCCGCAGGCCCCCCTGACGTTCCGAGAGATCTTGGTCGAGAAACCGTGGGGCGGACGCCGCCTGGGGGATGCGTACGGGAAAAAACTCCCCGCCCGGAAGCTGATCGGCGAATCCTGGGAGGTCGCCTGTCGCGAGGGGGCGGTCAGTGTGATCGCGGAGGGGGCGTTCAAGGGAAAGCGGCTTGACGCTCTCCTGGGCCAGTACCCGCGCGAAATCCTGGGCACGGAGATCGCCGGCGGCTGGCGCGGCCGGTTCCCGCTTCTCGTCAAGATCGTGGACGTCGCGTCCCCCCTCTCCATCCAGGTCCATCCGAGCGACGAGTTCGCTTCGGTCGTGGAGGGGGACACCGTTCCGGGGAAGATCGAGGCGTGGGTGGTCCTGGCGGCGGGGCCGAAGGCGCGGCTTTACAAGGGGCTGGTCCCCGGGATGACGAAGGAGAAGTTTGCGGCGGCGATTGCGGCGGGGGATGTCGGGCAGTGCCTGAACGTGTTTCCGCTGGCGGTGGGGGACGTGATCCTGATGCCGCCCGGGACGGTGCACGGCGCGGAGGACGCGCTTTTCGGGGAGTTTCAGCAGAACAGCGACACGACGTACCGGCTGTGGGACTGGGCCCGTCCGGGGCCCGGCGGGCGGCTGCGGCCGCTCCATCTGGACCGGGGACTTGCGGCGATCGACTACCACACGACGGGGATGTCGAAATGCCGGCCGGCGGAGGTGCATGACGGGATGAAGACCTGGGGTCTGCTGGGGGCGAAGCGTGGGAGCGGGAAGGCGAAGCGTGAGGTGCTGGTGCGGTGCGGGAAGTTCGCGCTGGAGGGGCTTTCGCTGGAGGGGACGGTGGAGTGGAAGGGGGATCCGAGCCGGTTTTACGTTGTGATGGCGGTGGAGGGGCAGGGGACGATCCGGGTGGGGAAGAGTGTGACGGCGTGGAAGAAGGGGCGGACGTTTCTGTTTCCGGCGGCGATGGGGCCGGCGGAGATTGCGTCGCGGAAGGGGCGGCTGCTGTGGTGTTACGTCCCGTGAGTGTGGACCGGGCGGCGGCGGCGATGTTTCCGATGGCGCTGGACTTTGCGCAGCGGCTGGTGCGTGTGCCGTCGATGTCCGGGGAGGAGGAGGGGGCGGCGCGGCTGGTGGCGCGGGAGATGGCGGGGCTGGGGTATGACGACGTCGAGGTGGACGGGGCGGGGAATGTGATCGGCACGATCCGCGGGGGGGCGGGGCCGGTGCTGATGTTGAACGGGCACCTGGACGTGGTTTCGCCTGGGGACGAGGGGGCGTGGAAGACGGGGGGGCCCTGGAGCGGGCGGGTGAGCGGCGGGCGGCTGTGGGGGCGCGGGGCGGCGGACGTGAAGGGTCCGCTGGCGATGCTGGTGTATGCGGGGGCGGCGCTGAAGGCGGCGGGGGTGGCGCCCGCGGGGGATGTGATCGTGAGCGCGGTGGTGATGGAGGAGACGGGCGGGCTCGGGATGCGGCACCTGCTGGCGCGGGGGCGGCGGCCGGACCTGGTGCTGATCGCGGAGCCGACGGATCTCGCGGTGCGGATCGGGCACCGCGGGCGGATGGCGGTCTGGGTGGCCTTCGCGGGGAGGGCGGGGCATGCCTCGATGCCGCGGCTTGCGGTGAATCCGAACTATGCGGCGGCGAAATTCCTGGTGAAGCTGGAGGGGGCGGTGAAGCGGCTGCCGCGGCATCCGGTGCTGGGGAAGAGCACGATTGCGCCGACGCTGGTGAAGGTGGACGGGACGTCTTCGAACGTGATTCCCGGGGAGACGCGGGTCTTTCTGGACTGGCGTTCGACGGGGGAGTCCCCGGCGGAGGCGGAGGCCTGGCTGAGGCGGCATGTCGGCGGCCGGTACCGGGTGGAGATCCTGCGCAAGGACTACCGTTCCTGGACCGGGCACACGGAGACGGGGGTGAGCACGACGCAGGAGGGGTTCGTGCTGGGGCGGGCTCACCCGTTTGTCGGCCGGGTGAAGGCGGCGGTGCGGGAGGTGACCGGGAGGACTCCTGCGGTCGGGGTCTGGCGGTTCGCGACGGACGGGCGGCTGACGGCGGCGGAGGGGATCCCGACGCTCGGGTACTCGCCGGCGGAAGAAGCCCAGTGCCACGTGACGGACGAGTCGATCCGCGTGGCCTCGATGAAAACGGCGCTTCGCGTCTACGCGCGGCTGTGCGCCGGAAGTTCACGCTGAGTCGGCCCGGTCCGAGCGGTAAACTCGCGCCTGGGAGTGACACCGGAACCTGAAACGGGGGTGACCGATGACGCGGATTCTGGCGGTGATGCTGTCGGGGCTGCTGCTGGGCGGGTGCGTTTCGGGGAGCTGGTCGAGCGACAGGGTCGTGGTGCCGGGATCGATTCATGTGTCCGCGATCGCGATCGAGCAGACCGTGCTGGCGCGTCCGGGATGGCAGATGTACGAGCGCGGCACGTCGATGGCGATGCGCCGGTTCGACGGCGAGACGCGCTGGCGCGTCCTGTTCCGGGACATCGACTCGACCGGCTCGGGAACCTCCTTTTACCCGAAGGCGGACGTGGCGGGCTGGAAAGACGACGGGGGGAACGCGGAGGCGGAGCGGATCGGCCGGGAGTTCGTGGAGGAGGTGACGCGGAGGGTGGAGGAGATCAACGCGAAGCTCGGCACGGACCGGTCGGGGCCGACGTGCAAACGCTGCCAGGCCCATGCGCAGATCGGCGCGAAGTACTGCTCGAAGTGCGGGCTCGAGCTCAACCTGCGCTGACAGGGGGGGTGGAGGCGCGTTCCCTCATCCCCGCCCTCCAGGCGCCGAGGAGCGCGGCGAGGGAGGACCAGGTCAGGGCCCCGAGCGCACGGGTGGCGGGGAGGGCGATGCCGAGCTGGAGGACGAGCGCCGCGATCAGCCAGCCGCGGCTCTCCCGGTCGGCGCGGCGTTCCCAGAGCGCCAGCAGGGCCGGAAGTGTGAAGACGATCTGAAAGGTCCAGGCGACCGGGGCGACGAAATTCGTCAGCGCGAGCGCGACGCCGACTTCGGGAAGCGTGACCGGCGTCCCGCGGCGGCGGGAGGCGCAGAGCACGAGGAAGAGGATGCCCAGCGGGATCTGGAGGAGGCGCACGATCCAGGCGGCGGTCGCGGGGGCGACGTCGGCGACGTTCACCCGGAACGGCTTCCGGCTCCGGCCCGCGTTGACGTTCATGAAGGTGCGCGCGACGAAGGCGTGGAGAGACTGGTTCGCGTACCGGAAGGAGTCGCCGGCCTCGAAGAACCGGACGCCGGTCGTCGCGGCGCTCGCGGAGAGCCAGTCCCGGTGCAGCGCGACGGTCCGGGGCAGTCCCCAGACGGGGATTGCGAGCGCGGTGCAGAGGAGGAAGGCGATCCCGGCGCCGGCCGCCGCCCGGGTGCGCCGCTTCAGCAGGAAATAGACCGCCATGATCCCCGGCGTCACCTTGATGGCGGTGGCGAGTCCGGCCAGGGCGCCGCCGAGCCAGGGGCGGCTGCGGGAGATGTCGGCGGCGGCGAGGGAGAGCCAGAGCGTGACGATCGCGATCTGCCCCATGGTGAGGGACGAGACCCAGAACACACCGGTCGCCGCGAGGGTGACCACCGCCGCCCGGCACGTGATGTCTCCGTCGCGGCCGGCGAGCCTCAGTGCGCGGCGGATGCTGCCGAGGAGCGCCAACACGGAGAGGACATGCCAGAGGGCGCAGGCGAGATCCATCGGGAGGAGGGCGAGCGGGGCCATGAACAGCCCGAAGAACGGCAGGTAGCGCTTGACGGCGGACTCCGTCGCACCGCCGGCGCCCTCGCCCTCCTCCTCCCCGGAGGCCTCCGCGTCGCGCTCGCGCAGCGACGGGATGAGCAGCCGGTCCCGGTCGGGCCCCGGGATATCCTGATAGGGGTCGTTTCCGTCGAGGACCGCCCGGCCGGCCCGCCAGAATCCGTCGAAGTCCGTCTTGAGCGTGTAGATCCGGCGGACGGCCATGACGCCCATGAAGGTGAACAGGACCGCGTAGGCGATGAGCAGGGTGCGTCTGCCGGGCACGACGCGCATTGTCGGCGCGGGGTGCGGGCGGGGCAAGCGGAAGGAGGGGCGGGGGCATCCGGGGGCGGGTACAATCGGGCGATCCCGCGGGCATTGAAGCGGATCTGCGGGGCTTCCGGGGCGTCCCCCCGGTCGCGCCCGACGAACCCTCCTTGAACGGCAGACACCATGGAAACACCCGAAGCCCCGCCGCGCATCCGCACCGTGGACAAGTCGATTCCCGGTCGGACCGACGTCCCGACCGTCGCGAGAGTGCTCGAACTGCTCACCGAGATCATCGACCCGGAGCTGGGGATCGATCTCGTCAACCTGGGGCTCGTCTATGGGGTCGAGGTGGACGGTCACGATGTGAAGATCGACCTGACGCTGACGAGCGCATCCTGTCCCGTCGGACCGCAGATCCTTGAGGGAATGAAGCGGACGCTGGGGAGAAACGTGCCCGGGATCCGCGCGATCGACATCAACGTCGTCTACGATCCCCCCTGGACGGCCGAGCGGATGAGCGCGACCGCGCGGAGCATGATGGGATGGTGAGCGGGGCCGCTTCCCCGTCCCGGATCTCCGGGGGACTGCCGTTTCCGCTCCGGGCCGGCCTCGCCGGGGCGGGGGTGGCGGCGATGCTGTTCGGCCTGTGGCTGGGCCTGGTCCGGCTCGGGTTCGACTGGGCGGTGCCGTCCGAAGGTGCGGCGGCGATCCACGGCGCGCTGATGGTCTGCGGGTTCCTGGGGACGGTGATCTGCGTCGAGCGCGCGACGGCGCTGGGCCGTGCGGCCGCCTGGATCGGG
>JABWAY010000019.1 GCA_013360825.1 Candidatus Brocadiia bacterium
CTTCACATCCTCGGCAAGGGTCCGCGCTGAGGCGAGGCGCCGCGAGCGGTCCTTCTCCATCGCCGCCGCCGCGACGGCCGCGAGCTCGCGCGGGGCCAGCGGGTCCGCCTCGTCCGCCGGCTTTGCGTCCTGCTCGATCACCGCGCGCAGGATGTCGAACGCGGTCTGCCCCTCGAACGGCGGCCGCCCCGCGATGATCTCGTAGAGCATCACGCCGAGCGCGTAGATGTCCGACCGCTCGTCGATGTTCTCGACATCGCCGCGCGCCTGCTCCGGCGCCATGTACTCCGGCGTCCCCAGGATGTCCCCGTCCATCGTGAGCCGCGTCGTGTCCCCTGAGCGCGTCCCCTCCCCGGGAGCGGGGGTCGTCTTCGCCGGCGCCTCCGGCTCCGCCTGCCCCAGGATCCGCGCCAGCCCCCAGTCGAGCACCACCGTTTCGCCGAAGTCCCCGAGCATGATGTTCGCCGGCTTGAGATCCCGGTTCACCACGCCGCGCGAATGCGCGAACGCCACCGCGTTGCACGCGTCGATGAACGCGTCCAGCAGCTTCAGCCGCTCCTGCACCCGCCACCGGTCCGTCACCCCGACACTCTTCCGGATCCGCTCGAGCCGCGCCTCTATCGTCTCCCCGCGGACCAGCTTCATCGTGTAGTACGCCGCCTCCCCGGCCGCCGCGCCGATCTCGTAGACCGGGACGATGTTCGGATGCTCCAGCTGCCCCGTGATCCGCGCCTCGCGCAGGAACCGCTCCCGGTCCCACGCCATCCCCTGCGCAAACTTCGGAAGAAGCTCCTTCATCGCCACCTCGCGCCCCACCTGGCGGTCGATGACGACCAGGACCCGCCCCATTCCGCCCCGCGCGTGCTCGGTACGGACCTCATACCGGTCCCGCCCGGCGGGAAGCGTTTCCTCGCCGCCTCCGGGGAACTCCTGCGGGCCCCGCGTCTCGCTGAGTGCCACCGCCGGCGCCATCCGCACCGACCCCGGCTCGTCCGGCCCCGCCAGCAGCATCGCCCGGAGCGACGGCTCCGCCTCCACCCGCGCCAGCTCCACCTCGAACGCGTCCCGCTCCCACTCCGTCGCCTTCTCCCAGCGCGTCCCCAGCACCTCCGCCGGCGTGCTCCCTTCGCCCGAATACACCCCGGACAGCTTCCACCCCCGCGCGCCGGCCAGCGCGAGGATCAACCGGGCCCGTTCGGTGGGGGAAGCCGTGCTCACGCCGGGATTGTGCAGCCTCGCCCCTCACGCCGGAAGAGTCAGTTTCCCGGCCGCCGCGCCCCCGCCGCCTCGTCCAGCGCGTCCGCGAACTCCCGCGCATCTGCGTACCGCTGCGCCTTCTCGCGCGCCGTCGCCCGCGCGATCACCTCGTCCACACCCGCCGACACGTCCGGCCTCACCGTCCGCACCCGCGGCGCCACCTCCGACTGGGCCCGCCGCAGCGATTCCATCCCGTTCGGGGCGGGGAAGAGCGCGCGCCCGGTGAGGATCATGAACAGGCTCGCCCCGAGGGAGTAGACGTCCGACCGCGCGTCGACGTCCTTCGCCTGCCCGCGCGCGGCCTCGGGCGCCATGAACGCCGGCGTTCCCATGAAGACCATCCCGCCGCCGGTCAGCCCCTGCCCCTCGGCCGGCTTCGCGAGCCCGAAGTCCGTCAGGTACACATGCCCCTCGGGGTCCTGCATCATGTTCCCCGGCTTCACGTCCCGGTGCACGATCCCCCGCGCGTGCATGTGCGCCAGCCCGCGCGCCGCCCGCCGCACCACGTCCACCGCCGCCGCCGCGTCCGTCTTCACCCCCGCCCGCGGCCGGAAGACCTCCTCCACCGTCCGCCCCTCGATCAGCTTCATCACGAGGTAATGCTTCCCGTTCGTCTCCCCGAAATCGTAGATCGGCGCGAGATGCGGATGGTCCAGCGCCGCCGCCATCTTCGCCTCCCGCCGGAACCGCGCCAGGTCCTCCGCGCAGACATCCTGGAAGTTCATCACCTTCACCGCCACCCAGCGCTTGAGCGACGTGTCCCACCCCCGCCAGAGCTGCCCCATCGCGCCGCTCCCGAGCACCGAGACCAGCACATACCGCCCCACCCGGTTCGCCGCTTTCCCCATCGCCTCGACCACGTCCGGCGGCGGTGCGTCCGGCAGCTGGGGCGACTCCGACGGCGCCTTCTTCGAGGGAACCATCGTCGCGCCGCAGTTCGGGCAGCGGTACGTCGTCCCGGCATGCCAGTTCGGCGCCACCGCGATCTTGCGGCACTGCGGGCAGGTCATGCTCGTCATCTCGGCCATGCGCGCTCTCTCCCCCGGGGTCCGCATCCTAAAAGTCCGGGAGGCGCGGAGCAAGCGTCGGCGGCGCCGCGCGACATTTGTACCGCCCCCGCCCCCGCCCGTTATCATCCCCGCATGCCACCCACCCCCATCGCCCTCAGGAACCTCCCGCGCCGCTGGTACCTCGGGATCCGCAGCAAGGTCGCCCCGCCGAAGATCGCCGCCGCCTGCGCCGAAGCCCTCCCCAGGTCCGGCGACTGGGCGCGCAAGCTCGGCGCTCCCCCCGTCGGCGCCCCGATCCTCATCTACCACGCCCACCTCCCGGCCCTGGGCCTGATCGACCTCCAGCCCGCGGTCTTCATCCCCCGCGCCGTCGAGGTCTCCTCCCCCTACAGCGTCGGCATGTACCCCGCGGGCGAGGCCGCCGTCGCCGAACACATCGGCCCCTACGACAAACTCGGGGAGACCCACGAGGCCGTGAAGCGCTTTCTCGCCAAAATGGGGAAGAAACTCGCGGGCCCGTGCTACGACGTCTACCTGACCGACCCGACGAAGGAGAAGGACCCGACGAAGTGGAAGACGGAGGTTGTTTACCCGATCGGGTAGGAGGCGCCGCCGATGCGCCGGCACGGCCGTCCGAGCACCGTTGCGGCTTGAACCCGGCGGCGAGGCGGAGGGCGAGTTCGGTTCCCCGGGGCGGGTGAGGAGGGGCGTGGATTACTCAATGGTGTGAGTAAAAGAACTCAATGGTCTGAGTAAAGTCCAGACGACCCGGGAGAGCGGATCTCCGGACTGCCGGCGACCCCGCCCCCCTCCGCTGGATCCCAGGCTCGCCGCGCAGAGCCTTTCTTCCACCGCCGACGACAATCCACCTATTTCCTTGCCGTTCTGCCATGTTCGAGCGCCCTCAACAGGCTTTTCACGTCGGTCCCGGACTTGAGCACTCGACGACGCAGTTGCTTCGTGGCGCGGCTGTCGAAGAACGGGTTCAGAGCGAGAATCTCTGCGAAGAGGCAAACCAGACCGGCGTCCCTGCGTGAGCACAGTTTCATCGCCAGCGATGTGTCCGGAAGTCCGCGATCGGGCCTGCCCCCGAATCCCGGGAGTACCGAAGCAATCAGGAACAGTCGCGCCAGGTCTCGCGAGGCGGGGGCGCGAGATCGGAGTACGGCAGCTCCGGCAATCGCGAGTGCGCGGTGCAGAAGAATTGTGGCCGCGCGCTGCGGCTGGCACCGAAGGATGAAGTAGGTATCGCGGCCACATGACTTGAGCGCCTTCGCGAAGGCCCCGGCCTTGAATTCCTGAAGCATAGAGAGGTACATCTCCTCCGCGACGCTGAACGGCACGAGGAACTTTGGCTTCGGAAGCCATCGCGTTCGATTCATGACAGGCCTTTCGCTGATCTGGAGGGATCCGCACACGGTTCACTTCTCGTCCGGGAACCTCTTGCCGGGACATCCCCAACAGGAGGTCGCCCACGACCCTACTTCCCTAGCGTTCTCCCACCTCCGGGATATGGACCAGGATCCCAGATCCATCCGCCTTCGGGGCTTCCGGAATCCTCCGGCGGCCGCGCCCCACCTCCGCCAGGCACGCCGCCGGAAGGCGCTACCAGCCCGGAGCCCGAAGATGAACCAGGATTTTCTGAGCCGGCAGGGGATTCACCGGAGAGCGAACGAAGCCATGCCAGGATCGCATTCACAACCGCTGCGGCGGCTGCAGCGACGGCACCATCGGCGGCAGGCGCGCCAGCCGCATTTGGAGCTGCCGCGGACGTATGGTCTCCCAGGAGACTCTTCAGCAAGGCCAGGATGGCCGCGGCAGCGCGACCAATGGCCGCGGCGGCCCCGGCAATTCCCGCTCCGATCGCGATCTCGGGGCCGGTGAAAAATGCCCCGAACAACAATCCGACCAACAGCGCGAGGAACAGGATCCCGAGCAGTACGAACAGAACGATAGTCTGCATTCGGAAGGGATCATACTCGGCTCGATGAGGGTCCGACTGCTTCTTGCCATCGAATCCCTCGGAATTCTCCCGCTGAGGTCGGACAGCTGTGTTCCCGTCCCTGGGACCGGCGTCACAGTCTTCCATGCACCGCGCCTCCCAACTGTCGATCCCACCCTGAAGCCCAGGTTCTGTGTTAGCGCTGGTCCAATCCTTGGCGATCTTCGCGCACAGGGCCTTGCACGCGGCGATCCATGCAGCGCGCGTCATGAGAGCGATGGTTCCAGGCCGAATGCCCGCGTTATGAATGAGGGCGGAGACATCTCCCACAATCGATGACACCACCCCGCTGACCAGATACGAGGGTTGTGCGCTGGGCGCAGAAACGTTCTCGAAGTTAAACTCCTTAGAGAGGCTCCATGCGGCAGTCACGACATCTTCAGGAGTCTGTGGCAGTCCAGTCATGCGTAGGAGTTTGAGGGCCCAAGTCGGCAATCCAGCCCCGACCTGGTTCTGCGGAAGAAACTGAATGGGGGATCCGATAAGACGCTCCAATTGATCAATCATGGAGGCGGGGAGGGAGCGCAGGGCTTCTTCGATCAGCCTCTGAATGTCGTTGGAGGCGCTGACTTCGTCCAACTTCGCCAAACGACTGAGGGTAGAGTCGAACTGCCGCTTCACATCGAACAGTACACGGTGTTCTCCGAGTGCCCCGAGAACCGCCACCGCCCCAGCGCTTGCCGATGCGCCTCCTCTTCCAGTTTGAGGCGAAGCCGCCATTGTAGCAGCGCCGGAACCGAGAGCCGAATCTCCGCCCGTCGTGCGCTCACCAGTCTGAGACATGTCGGACACAGTTGCGGGCGCATTTGAGGCGTCGACCATTGTCGACACAAGCAGAGCCATGGATTTCATTGACTCTGGAATCGGCCGAGAGGGAACAACTCGGAATAGAGCTGGAACAGGGTCGACATTGTTCATTTGGACTGCTCCACGCGTTCGAGTTTCTTGCGGAGTTCTTCGACGGCGTGGCGTAACCTGGACGCCACCGTGCTCTCGGGTAGCGAAAGGATTTCTGCGATCTCCCCTGTGGTTCGGCCGAGTCTGTAGTGGAGGATCAGGATCTCGCGCTTTTCTACCGGAAGCCCGCCCATGGCGCTGTCCAGCAGGCGTCGCTGCTCCGCAACGTCCGGCGAGTCGCTATTGACGCTGGCACCTTCCGCAGCGTAATTGCGAAGTTGCTTCTCTCTCGTCCGTTCTCGTCTGAGGTGGTCTACGCACGCGTTCCGAATCGCCCTGAGCAGATAGTTCTCCGGTGACCGGGGCAGGAGGTCGCCAGCCTCGAGTATCCGCGTAAACACCAGCGAGACTGCGTCTTCCGCTGCCGCGTGATCACCTAGAATTGCCGCGGCCAGCTCGAACATTGCCGGCATGAACTCCTCGTACAGGCGTCGGGCTACTTCTCGGCTCATGCCACTCTCCTTGCGCTGGCAACAGAGACAAGACGCACACCGCGGGAGATTCTGCCTCGATTTCTGCAGAATTCCTTGCGAATCCATCCACCTGTGCGCTCAGCGCGGAGTTCGAAGAAAGACCTGCCAGAGTGCCCACAAAATTCTTTCTCATTCCCGGGCGCACCCCGTAAATTCCAGCCACAGGGTAGTCCGGTTTTCAGAATTCTCCGGGAGGGTTGCATGCCGCGTTCACTCCGGTATTCCGTGTGCGTCCTTGCATTGGGCGTCGCCGTGTTCGCCGTCGCTTCCGAGTTCCGTCCCCCCGCGCCGCCGATGCCGGTGGAGGACCGACCGCCGGTCAAAATGGAGGGCGGCGTCATCGTCGCGGTGCTGGACACCGGCGTGGACGCGCGCCACCCTGCGCTGAAGGACGCCTGCCTGCCGGGGATCAACGTCGCCGAGGCGGGGGAGCCGTGCGACGACCGCGTGGGGCACGGCACGGCGGTCGCGGGGCTGATCGCGAGCCGGGACGGCGCGCCGGAAACGCGCGGGACGGCGCCATTCGCGCGGATCCTGCCGGTGAAGGTCACCCCCGGGGCGGAGCGCGAGACGCTTCCCGTGTTCCTGGCGAAAGGGGTCGAGAAGGCGCTCGAGGCCGGGGCGCACGTGATCTGCATCGCAATGGCGGCGCCGAAAAGCAGCGGGGCGCTGGACGCGGCGCTGGAGCGGGCGCGGAAGGAGGGTGTGCTGGTCGTGGCAGCCGCGGGGGTCGGGGAGGAGGCGCTCGATTTCTGGCCGGCGATGCACCCGTGGGCGATCTCGTGCACCGTCTCCGAGCCGGCGCTGTCGGACCTCCCGGGGCGGGAGAAGCAGGAGATGCTCGAGTACCCCGCCGGGCGGGCGAACATCTCCGGGAAGACGGAAATCATCGGCGACGGGTTCAGCGCCGTCCTCACACCCGGCGGCGGGCGCGGGCAGCTCGAGGGGAGTTCCGTCGTCTGCGCGCGGGCGGCGGGTTACGCCGCGCGACTGCGGGAACGGTTCCCGAAGGCGACCGGTGCGGAACTGCGGCAGCTCGTGACGCTCTGCGGGGCGCCGATGGAGGTCGCGAACATCTTCTGGACCTACCCGGCGCGGCGGTTGACGAATGCGGCCGTGGACGCGGTGCCCGACGCAGACGCCGGCGCAGACCTCGCGCTCGTCGATGTCGACCTGAACCCGGGGCCGCTGGAAGCGGACCGCGCGGGGAAGATCGAGCTCCGCGTGCGGAACATCGGGTTCCGCGCGGCGGCCGGGGAGGTGACGTTCCGGTGCGAGCCGGCGAAGATCGCGGTGTCGGCGACCTTCGAGGAGATTCCGCCCGGCGGGGAACGCCGGGTGACGGTCGACCTCCCCCCGCTCAAGGAGGACACCTACCTCGGCGCCGCACGGATCACCTCGAAAGACGACCGGAATGCCGCGAACGACGCGCTCAACCTGCGACTTTTCGTCTCCGCCCCCGGGGAAGGGCCGTCGCTCGTCTGCTCACGGCCGAGGCTCACCCGCCTGCGTGGCGAGGACCGGACCGCGGTGGTGGAGTTCGAGGTGAAGAATGCGCGGGATGTGGCGTTTGCCGGACACGCCGCAGTCGAAGCCGGGGATGCGTTGTCGAAGGTGCCGTTGGAGTTCAAAGGACGCGAGACCAGAACAGTGTCCTTGAGCATCGAGCTTCCGGAACTGGAAGAGGCACGGAAGGGATATGCGCTGGGAATCGGTGTTCTTGAAGGCGAGAAGACCCTTGCCTCGGAGGACCTGAGGCTGATCTATCAGGACCGGCCGGTCCGGTGTCAGTACGCGGACGCATGGGCGACAAAGGAAGTCGTGATGGATGCGCCCGCCTTCGTCATGGAAGGGCGCTCTTCAATCCCCGTTCTCATCTTTGCGCCCGAAATCAACACGATGATCGACGCGGACTTTCAACTGCGCGCGGGAAAGGTCGCACGGGGTGACGACCATCGCGGCCTCTGGATCTACGACGTCACGCTCGAGGAACTCGACGTGGAAGCGGCCCTGTCCGCGACGTTCAACCCCTGGGCGGAACCTCCCGCCACGCTGGGCGGCCGGATGCTGCTCCACGTGGAGGGGCTGAAAGACAAGCCGCAGCACCGGCGGGACCGGACCGTGATCGGGCACCCGGACCTCGTGGTGGAAACCGCGGTCGGGAAGCCGATGCTCGACGTCCACGACCTGGTCCGGTTCGAGAGGGAGGACGGCTGGCACGCCGTCATCAACGTCCCGCTGGCCTCGCTCCGCTCCACATCTACGCAGACCGTCTACCTGCGCGGGATGGTCCGCTACCTCGACCAGGCGAAGAATCCGCACAACGTCCACTGGACGGGGTTCGCCTCCCGCGACGTTGCGTACCAGACGATGCTGAAGGTGCGGCTGCACGCGTTTCTGCCCAAACTGGAAGCGACGGGGCAGCACTACGACCTCCATGTCCACACGCAGGTCGAGTTCTCGCGCGACGCCGTCGAGCCGCGGCTCGCGTGGGGCGGCCCGCTCTGGATGCTCCTCCGGTCCGCGCACGCGATGGGGTTCATCGACGACGCCTACCTCGCCGCCGTCAGGAGCGGCGACCTGGCCGCGGTCATGGGCCGGGAGATGCTCTTCACCACCGATCACAACACCTTCCTCACCGACCGCGACACCCCCGCCGCGCTTCCGTTCCGGACGGGGGAGGACGAGATGACGACGCTGAGGAGATTCGTCGGGAACGGCGCTTCCCAGGAACTCTCGATGGCCCCTCCCGGGGGGCGGCCGCTCGGGTCGCCGCACGCGCTGACGTACCGGCACCGGCCGCTCGCGGGGCCGTGGCATGGGGGGCGGAAGTGGTTCGACGTCGTGCTGGTGCTGAAGGTGACGCTGGAGGAGATGGAGAAGCTCCGGCTGAACGGGCTCGTGGCCGGGGCTCTGCCGGGGATTGCCGAAATCCTGGTGAATGTGAAGGCGTTGCGGACGACGCTTCGGGACGCGATCAATGCCGAGTTGAAAGGGACGGTGGAGGTGAGCGACGAGCAGGCCTACGCGATGGCGAAGACGCTCGCGGCGTTTTCGGAGGAGGAGTTCGGGGAGATGCTGCAGCAGGCGAAACGGATCCTCGTCGCGGCGGCGGACCGGAGCGAGGCGAATCCGTGGGATGTGAAGACGGTGGAGACGGTGCTGGCGCCGGCGGGGGTCTACATCGCGGCGCATCCGGTCTCGTGCGGGGATCTGTCGTGGGATTTCGGGGATCTCGACCGCGCGGCGAACGTGACGGAGGGGACGTTTCTGGCGGTGCAGGAGGCGGGGCGGTTTCCCTTCGCCGGGGTGCAGATCTGGAACGAGCCCGGATTCCTCCGGACGGCGCTCGGGCATCCCCGCGACCTGCGCCAGCACAATCCCTGGGGGCGCGACGGGATGCTGCCGGACTCGAAATGGCACCAGGGCTGGGCGGCGGGGTTCCTGCACTACGAGAACCGGATGCTCCGTCCCGGGCTGGCGTTCACGTTCGACGGCGCGGAGCCGCGGCGGAAGTACTTCATCCGGAAGATCTACCACTACGCCGGGAGCGACGCGCACGGGAGCTTCAACTTCACGACCGGCGTGGGGGCGACGATGCTGACGCACGAGAGGCTGATGCCGATCCTCGCGCTGTTCGGGCACGCGCACGGGACGACGACGCACTCTTCGCATTACGGCGCGGCGCGGGTGTATGCGCAGAAGCCGTCGTTCGAGGAGGTCTACCGGGGGCGGGTGGTCTGCACGGACGGGCCGCTGGCCTGGTTCGACGTGGACACGGACCTGAAATTCGACGCGCAGGCGCTGGTCTGGCACGAGTCGTGGGACGCGCCGTCACGGGCGCAGGACGTGGACGGGGAGATCGGCGGGGACGGGGTCTTCGACGGGAAACGGACGGCGCTGGTCCGGCGGCACTGCCCCGAGATGGTCGTCCGCTACCGGATCGCCGAGGGCGGGCCGACCGCGCCGCAGGTCCAGCGGCTGGACCTGCATCGCCTGGAAGCCACGGACGAGCACGCACCCTGGCACTCGGAAGGAAGCGGGCGGCTGCAGGTGCCGCGTCCCCAGGACAGCTGGCGGCCGACGCCGATCCCGGACCGCCAGTACCGCGCGCTCAAGCCGTGGGCCCCGGGGGTCCCGGCGGCGCTCTGGCTCGCCGGATACTCGAACTGGAACGACGAAACCGACGATCGTTTCGGCCCGGGGTTCCGCCGCTGCGTCACGAACCCCGTCTGGCTGACGACGGTGGCGATCGGGGCGACGGCGGAGCCCGTGGTGAGGGACGGGAAGGCCTGGGTGCCGGCGGGGAAGTTCGTGGCGACGTTCACGGCGGACCATTCGATGAAGGACGCGGCGCCGACGGTGCTGCTGAAGCAGTTCAATGGCGAGGGGGACAGCACGGCGGGGACCTGGCGGCTGGTCCCGCAGGCGACGCCGGAGGGGATCTGGCAGTCGGAAGGGCGGGAGATCGGCGGGGAGACCGTGGTGGTGGAGGACGTGCGGATGGTGGCGGTGAACCTGGAGCCGATCCCGCTCTCGACCCCCTGGTACCCGCGGGACGGCGTCGTGACGTTCGCGGTGATCCTCTCGGGGGCGCAGGACACGCACGGGAACCCGCTGAACGCGGTCGCGGCGAAGATCGAGGTGGCGGCCCCCGCGGGCACGGTGATCACGCCGGATCCGACCGAACCGGGCGACCCTGGGGCGGGAGAGAAGCCGGTCAAGACCGGCCAGGGCGGGAATCGGCCGCCGGACACGGTGACGGTGAGCGTGAAGCCGGGGGAGACCGTGGAGCTCCCGAAAGGGGCGACGCAGGACGGAAGACGGATCCCCGCCGGAACCTGGACCGTCCCCGACCTCCCCGAGCAGGGCCTCACGCTCGTCGTCAGCACCGGCGGGCAGCTCCTCACTCTGGTCCTCGCCCGCGCCGCGGCGCCGCCGGAGGCCTGGGTCGAACGGACCGGGACGGGGTTCTACGGCACTGCACCCGCCCCGGGAAATGGGCCGGCGACCGTGCAGCTCAAGAACCACGCGACGAAGACGGTCGACGTCGCCGACCCCATCCTCGTGACCGGCGACACCGTCGTCTTCTCCGCCCCCCGGACCGGCCCCGGCCCGTGCGACTTGACCGTGACGCAGGGAGCTGCCTCGAAGACGGTGGCGATCGAGGCCGTCTCCCCGAAACTCTCCTGGGACCGCCCCGACGCCCGGCCGGGGGAGGTGAGGACGCTTCGGCTGACCCTCGAAGGCGCGGCGGATCCGTCGCTCTACGACGTCTCCGGGACGATCCAGCTCCGGAACGGCCGCGTCGTCTCGGTCGCCGACCCGGCGCGGATCGCCCGCCAGGGCGCGACCCTCACCCTCTCCGCCCTCCCCGCCTCCACCGCCGACCTCGCCACCGTGCAGGCGATCGACGCCGGCGAGATGCAGGCCGAGGGACGGCTGCGGGCGGTCCGCGTCCCCCGGTAACCCTACCGCAGCAGGATCGTCGCCAGCCCGAGCAGCAGCCCCATGCTCACCACGTCCGTCGCCGTCGTCAGAAAAATGCTCGAGGCCGTCGCCGGATCGAACCCGAGCCGCCGCAGCAGGAGCGGAATCATCGCCCCCGCAATCCCGCTCACGACGCACGACCCGACCATCGCCGCCACCACGATCCACGCCAGCGCCATCGCCGACTCGCTCTTCTGCCGCCACGCCACCACGTACATCCCCCCCCCGGCCACCAGCCCGACGAAAAACCCGTTCAGCGAGCCGAGCAGCGCTTCCTTCAGCACCAACGCCTTCTCCTTCCCCGACTTCAACTCCCCCAGGGTCATCCCGCGAAGCGTCACCGCCAGCGCCTGGCACCCCGTGTTGCCGGACTGCCCGGCCAGGACGGGGAGGAAGAGCGCGAGGATGACGATCTTGTCGATCGTGTCCTGGAAGAACCCGACCACCGCCGCCGCGATGAACGCCGTGAGCAGGTTCAGCTGGAGCCACGGGTGACGGAACCTGAAACTCGTCCCCGTCGGCGTGGCGAGGCGCTCCTCCTTCTGCACGCCGACCATGCTCCCGGCCTGCGCGCTGATCTCATACGCCTGTTCCTCAAACATCGCCTGCCCGCGCACCAGCCCGATCAGCCGGTGCTCGCCGTCGACCACCGGGTAGCTCGGAAAATGCCGGTTGAGCACCCGCTTCATCGCCTCCACCAGCGGCATCTCCGGCCGAAGCACGAAGGGGTCCTTCAGCATGACCTCGGCGAGCGTCGCCTCCGGGCTCGAGATCAGGAGGTCGCGCATCGTCACCAGCCCGAGGAGCTTCCGCGACTCGTCGCAGATGAAGCAGTACGTCACGAACACCTTCTTCACCAGCTCCTTCACCCGCAGGCTCGCCCCGCCGACCGTCTCCGCCGGCCCGAAGACCGCCGCCGGGACCTCCATCAGCCGCCCGATCGAGTCCTCGGGAAAGGTGGCGTTGAGCGCCCACTGCGCCGTGAGCGCGGCCGGCCCGGCGCGCAGCAGCTGCTCGCGGCGGCCGTCCGGGAGATGCGGGATGAGGTCCGACACGACGTACGGGTTGACGCGCTGCAGCACCTCGAGCGCGACCGCGTCGTCCAGCCCCTCGATCGCCGCCGCCGCCGCCTGGGGCCCCATGCGCGCGATGTCCGCGGCGAGCTGTTCGGTGGGAGTGCCTGATTTCCTGGAAGTGTCGTCCATGATTCGAACTCCGGCAGCGGTGGGCGCGCGGCGGTCACCGGTCGTGGGACGCGCGCAGGATGGGTTGGAAGGGGACGGACGGCGACGGACGCCGTTCTACCCGATGCTCCCGGCGCGGGATATCCAAACTGTGCGCGCGCCGCGATCGACACCGCCCCGTTCCCGCGCTGCATTGAACGAGCACCTGAGGATCGCCCCGGTTCCGCGGTCACTTGAAACTCCACTCCTTCGCTGTCTTGTACGTGCCTCCGCCCTCCGGCGTCCACTCGACCCAGAGTCGGGCGGTCTTTCCCCCTTCGTAGGCAGGGATGTGGATCTCCTTGAACTCGAGTTTCTGCCCCTGCTTCATCGTTTGTGAATCCACGAGGATCCACTCATCGGATGACCATCTCCCATTGGCGAATCCGACCTGGATCGTCACACGCACTGTCCCCGGGCGGGACGCCCGGTAGGTGACCGAGCCCTTGGGGCGGCGGGCCTTGTAGTCCACGCCATCGATCTCCACGGTCTTGGCGGTCCCCACGAGGCGCGCATCGATCGAAGGCCGGGTGGGGTCCTTCGGGGCCGGACGCAGCGGATGATTGCACCTCGGGGTGCGGTCCGGGTTGGTGAGGACAGCCTCCAGGTGCTTGTCCCAGGCGCGCTGGAGGGCCTCTGTGCCACCGAAAACTTCCTCAAGAACCGCACGGGCGAGCGTCCGGAGATCCCGCTCGATCCCTTCCCGGCCGTCCCATGCATCCGCCTCCATCGACGTCAGCAGCGTCATGAGATCGTTCAGCTGGGACGTCGCCTCCGTCATGAGCATGTGGACCAGCAGCCATGCCTCATCGTAGTGCTGGCGCGTAAACTTCGACTGCGGCAGGCCGAGGAGCGCGGAGATGGGCGTCGCGGCCCCGTCGTCCCGGCGCTTTCGCAAGTGAGCAAGCATCGTCTGGTAATTCTTGGCGGGGTTGTCGCGGGTGTGGGGATTCTGGACGCCGAAGTACTCGGCCAGACCCTCGTTGAGCCAGATCGGCCCCCCCAGGGCCAGATAGTGGTGGAAGTAGACGTGAGAAAATTCATGCCACAGGACGTGCCAGGTTTCGGGGGTGATCTTTCCATCCTCGAGCGGCACCCCGACCAGATTCAGTCTTCGGCTGAGGTGAACGGTGATGCCTCCGACCCCCGCATCGCCGACCCATTCCTGGAACTCCTCAAGGTTCGGGAAGACCACGAGGATCGCCGGGTCGCGCCGCATGTCCTTGAACAGCCCACCATTCGCGCCGACGCGCATGATCTCGTGCTCGAGGCCATAGAGCTTCTCGAACCGCCCCGTGATCTGCTTCAGGCCGTCCACGATGTCCGCCTTCTGCGTCAGCGTCAGCGCCTTCTTCCCCTTGGCGCACAGCCAGACGTACTTCTCCTTGTCCACGACCTCGTAGCCGTAAGGAAGCTGACTCTGCGCCACGGCGCCACGACCGGCCGCGCAGAGGAACACAGCCATCAGGAGCATCATTCGCATCTTCATGTCCCCTCCCCCTTTTTGCGGGTGAATCCCGCGATCCGTCACATTCCGGCTTTCACGCCTTCGGTACGAAATCCCGACATCGATGAACCCCTCCGGCGGCGGATGTCAGTCGCCCGCCGGCACCCTCACTCCACCCACCCCAGCCGCCGCGCCAGCCACGAATCCGCCATCCCCTTCGGGAACCACCCCGCCGAACCGTCCTTGAGCAGGTCGAAACAGTTCCACAGCCCGCAGAACATGTCCCCCGGGGCGAAGTACGCGTACGTCTGCCGCACGATCTGCGCCCCGGATTTCGAGAATGCCGAGATGCCGGGCATGATCTTGCCGGGCGCCTCCTCGAACTCCATGTCCCGGAAAAACGTCGTCCCGGCCGCGCTCACCATCCGGAACCCCCAGCCCCGCTCCTTCGCGTACGCCTTCTGCTCCGCCACCCCGTCCGGGCCGGCGACGACGAGGGAAGCGCGGTCCTCGAGGCTCACCCGCGCGCCGTTCAGCTCGTCGAGCCACAGGACGTCCGGGCAGCGCACCCCCATGCTGTGGATCAGGATCAGGTCCTTCCGCCCGCCGAAGAGCTGCGACAGCCGCACCGGCTTGCCGTCCCCGCCCGTGAACGCCACGTCCGTGACTTCCTCAGGCCCGCGCTTCCGGATCAGGTCCAACAGGTTCTGCCGGGCCTTTGCCAGCGCAGCGTCGGCCTTCGCGATCCGGGCTTCCAGCGTGTCATCGGTCATGGCGTCTCCCTTTGCAGGCGCACAAGAAAATGGGTCCTCCCGCGGAAGATCATACGCACCGGCGCCCCCCGCGTGACAGATTCCGGCACTACCCCCCCCGCGGCCCTGTCCCACGCCCCGACGAACCCCTCCCACCCGTCCACCCTGACCACCCACCCCACCCACCGGATTCCCGACTACGCCTTCCGCCTCAATTTCGGAATCGCGCGCACCATGAACTCGTCGAAGAGCGGAACCGTGAATGCCATCTCTCCGTGCGCCGGGCTGTACACCATCCCCTTCCTGAGGAGCTTCGCCCGCAGCGGCCCGATGCTCGTCACCTTCACGCCCAGTCCGTCGGCGATGTCGCCCGTTCGGCACGGCCCAGGGCCGAGCTCGGCCATTGCCCTCAGGAAGTCCTTCTCGCCATTGGCGAGACGATCGAAGCGGACCCTGAAAAAATTCTGGTCGAGGCGGGGGACGACCTTCGCGGTCGCCGACTTCACCACGTCGAGGGTGATCGGGCTGGCCTGCGCGGCATTCCAGACCTGGTACGCCCACTCCTGCAGAAAGTAGGGGTATCCCCTGGTCAGACGGAAGACCTCCCTGAGCGCGTCCTCGTGGATGCGGACCCGGGCCGCGAGTGCCGGATCCCTGATGGCCGTCGCGGCGTCGCCTTCGGAGAGCGCTCCCACGTCCGGGAAGCTGAAGAGCCGCTCGGCGTACGACTTCGATTCGCCGGCGAGCCCGGGCAGAATCGGCAACCCCGCGCCGAGCAGCACCAGGGGAAGCCGGCGCTGCTGGATCCTGTGCATCGCCATGATCAGGGCGCCCAGCTCTTTCTGGTTGAAGTACTGGAGTTCGTCGATGAAGAGTGCGACCGCGGACTTTCTCTCCTCCGCGGCTTCGCCGACGGCGGCGAACAGGTTGGGGAGGTCGACTTCCAGGTCGCCGCTGTCCGCTGCCCCTTTCTCCGGATCGATGTCGAGGCCCATGCTGACGTCGCCGACCGTGAATTTCAGGGAGCCGATGAAGCTGCGCAGGACCCGGAGCCCGCGCTTGACCTTCTCCCCGGCTCCCGCGATCCGATCCAGCTCGTAGAGCAGCGAGCGCAGGTGGTTCGCAATGAGCGGCCCGAGGCGTTTGTCCTCGTGCGCCTCGATCCGGACGAGGCCGGCGGAGGTCAGAATTCTGTCACGCCCCCGCCCCCCATCGCGTAAGAATGTCCGCCGAGGGAATTGAATCGGCGTGGCCCGCAATCCGGCGGGGGAGGGACCATGAGATCGAAGAGCGACGGCAAGCCGAAGAAGGTCGATCTCGAGGGGCTGCGCCTGCGCACGGACAGCTTCCTGAACCGCTACTGGGGCCTGCCCCGCGGCGTCGAGCTTGAGTACCCCGCCGACCTCGCGGGCGGGCAGCTCTACCCGCTGCTCCTCGACGCCGCCGAGCAGGGCCTCCGCGCCCTCGTGCGCCAGGACGCCGTCTTCGCGAAGACCGGCCTCGCCGACACCGCGCCGTTCTGGGGCGACGTCCTCCGCATGGTCACCTACGCCAACGAGTGGGTCATCGACCACCGCGCCGCCGACCGCGTCCCGCCCGCCGTCGTCCGCAAGTGGGCGCGCTTCCTCGCCGGCCTCGCGACGTACTCCACGATCTGCGACGACGAGCACATGTGCCTGCACGCGAAGGCCCTCGAGACCCTGCTCATCGCCTTCGACCTCGAGAAGGCCCGAAACGCCGTGAGCGAAATCGCGCTCAAGTCGCCGCCGCGGGCGCGGACCTTTCTGGAGGAGGCGCTCAAGGCGGCGAATCCGGGGCTGTCGTACGACCGGAAGGGGAGCACGCCGGAGGTTGTCGAGCCCCTCTGGTTGAACATCGACGACAGTTCGATGCTCAAGGGGTTCCACCAGGACCAGCGGGACCTGAAGGAGCGCGACGCATTCCTCGCCGGCCTCGGCCTCGCGGCCCTCCCCATCCCCGCGGTTTTCGCCCCCAACCTGCGCAAGGTCGAAAACGCCTGCTACGCCACCCGTAACTTCCGCGTCGGCCCCGAAATCCTCGACTCCTGGCTCCGCGAGGCCGACGCCGGCGCCCTCGCCGACTACATGCTCGTCTGCCGCGAAACCGCGCTTCTGTTCGGCGACGACAAGGACTGCCTCCACCTGTTCCTGGTGTACGGCCCCCTCATGCTCTTCGTCGTCGTCCCCCTCCCCCCGGCCGACGGAGAAGGAGCGGACGACCCGGACCGCGACGAGCGCGCCCGCCTCCTCGCCGGCGTCTGCGGCCTCATCCGCGAAGCCGAGCGCGCGATCGAAAGAGGCACGATCCGCGCCATCGACGACGACTTCTTCGTCATCGCGATCGGCATGCAGGTCGCCTGGTGCCAGGGCGGCGTCCCCGAGCCCGAAAACTTCGAATCCATCGCGGGACACTTCGACGACAAGTTCCCCCTGATCACGGAGTGGATGAAGAACCCGCGCGACGGCGGCGTGGGGCCGATGAAAATCGGCCCGGAACGGGCGGACGGGGGACGCGACGACGGCCACATCCCTTCCTTCGAACCCCGCGGACGCATCGCCACCCCGCCGACCCTCTCCTGGATCGAGGTTGACGACTGGTCGGAGGCGAAGTTCAAGGCCGGGGTCAACGTCCACATCCGCACCGCCGACCACGACCTCGGCAGGCTCGTCGCACGGGTGAGGGGGTTCGGCTGGCGGGAGAAGCCGGGGACCACCACCAGGGTCTACGTCCTGCCGGTCTCGTCCGGAAGGGGGCAGGTCGCGAGCCATATCTACCCGACGGCCGAACAGGCGGCGGCGATTCGGGAGGTGGTCGGGGAGTGGTTCAGGGACGGGGCGAGGGCGGCGGATTTCCGTGGGTTTGTTTTTGATGAGAGGGAATGATGTTCAGCACGTTCTGGAATTCGGATAACGATCGCGCGCGCACCTGATCCCCCTCGAGGCCTGAATGCAGATCCTGAATTCGAAACTCATGTACTCGCCCTCGGACATCGTCACGTTCCTCGAGTCCGAGTTCGGCTCCTGGATGGATCGGTGGTGGATCGAAGTCGGGAGCAAGCAGAAGACAAAGGAACTCGCAGGCCTCGGCACCGCCGTCCCTCCCGAGGCCATCAGGAAGGACGAGGGTGACGACACGTTCCAGATCCTTCTCGAGGAGGGCCTCAAGCACGAGAAGGCCTTTCTCGCGAAGCTCAAGAAGAACCGAAAGCAGGTCGTCGAAATCGAGCAGACCAAGGGATCCGGAGAAGAGTCCCTCAAGGCGACGATCGCGGCGATGAAGGCCGGCGCCGAGTGCATCTACCAGGCGCGGCTGGAAGACGGCAACCTCGCCGGGTGGGCTGATTTCCTTTTCCGACTTGACGGCAATTCGAACCTCGGCCGGCATCACTACGAAGTCTCGGATTGCAAGCTCGCGAATTCCACCAAGCCCTATTTCCTGCTCCAGCTCTGCGCCTACGCCGAGCTGCTCGAGCGGCTGCAGGGCAAGCGCCCTGAAGAGATCCGCGTCGTGCTCGGCACGGGAGAGACAAAGAGCCACCGCACCGACCGCTTTTTCTTCTACTACCGCGAGCTCAAGCAGGCCCTCATGGAGTTCCAGAAGTCGTTCGACGCGTCCAAGCCGCCGCGCCCGCAGGACTCCCGCGGCTACGGCCGCTGGTCCGGACTCGCGGACGCGATCCTCCGCAAGATCGACCACCTGAGCCTCGTCGCGCGGATCACCCGAAACCAGATCAAGAAGCTCGAGGATGCGGGGATCCGGACAGTGGCGGCTCTTGCAGAGTCGGGCCCGGACTTCGACCGCGTCCCGCGCCTTTCGGATCAGATGTTCGATCGGTTGCGCCGCCAGGCGTCGCTCCAGATCCGCTCGAAGGAGCAGGACAAGCCGCTTTTCGAAGTCATGCCTCCCGATACCGAGAACAACCGCCTCGGCCTCGCGCTGCTGCCGCCGCTTTCCGACGCCGATGTGTTCTTCGACATGGAAGGGTTCCCTCTCATCCAGGGCGGTCTCGAGTACCTGTTCGGGGCCGCCTGCCGCGAAGGCGGAAAAGTGGTGTTCAAGGACTGGTGGGCGCACGACGCGATCCAGGAGAAACGCGCCTTCGAGGAGTTCGTGGACTGGGTCCACGACCGGTGGAACCGCAACAGATCCCTGCACATCTATCACTACGCGGCGTACGAGGTGTCGGCCCTCAAGCGGCTCATGGGGAAGTACGGTTCGCGCGAAGACAAAGTGGACGAGTTGCTGAGGAACCACGTCTTCGTGGACCTGTATACCGTCGTTCGCCAGGGCGTGCTGATCGGGACAGAGGGGTACGGGCTGAAAGACATCGAGTCCATTTTCCGGGAGAAGCGAGCCGGCGACGTGACGAGTGCTGCCGGCTCCGTCGTGGCCTACCACCGCTGGCTGGCAAGCAAGCAGGGGCAGGATTGGAAGGACTCACCGATCCTTGAGGAAATCCGCAAATACAACGAACAGGACTGCCTCTCCCTGGTCGATCTCATCGGCTGGCTGAAAGATCTGCAGCGCGGAAACTCGATCTCCTGGGTCGACCCGGCCAGTCGAGTGAAAGACCAGGCGATGGCGCCGGAGGCGGGGTCGCCGAAGCCGTGGGCGGCCCTCGCCGCTTCACTCCTGCAGGAAATCGCCGAGGGCAAAGTCAGCGATCCAGAGAGACTGCGTCTGCAGGAACTCCTCGCTTTCCTGCTCGAGTTCCACAGGCGGGAAGCCAAACCGATGTGGTGGCGTTTCTTTGCTCGGCTTGCGATGGAGGACGAAGAACTCGTTGACGACCCCGACTGCCTCGGCGGCTTGACGAGGACGACCGCGCAGCCGCGCGCCGAGAAACGTTCCATCGCCTACGAATACCAGTTTGACCCTGCGCAGGACACGAAGTTGGAGGCCGGGGACGACTGCTACTTCACCCACGACCAGTCACTCTGGCCCCACCTGGTCACGATCGACCGGGAAGCAGGGAGGTTGGAGATCAAGCTGGGTCCCGGCAAGCCGGCACCTCCGACTCGCGTCGCCCTGATCCCTCGCGAGTCCGTTTCTGCAGAGTCCATCCAGAAGGGGATCTGGCGCTACGTTCAGGCCTGGCATGCGGGCGAGTCCGGATCGTCCGCGCTCGACGACCTCCTGGCGAGGCGGTCGCCAAGGGTTCGCGGCCACGCCGGCGGCCCGCTGATCGCCGCCAAGGGAGATTTCACCGCCGAGGCCTGCGACATCATCTCCCGGCTCGAAAACTCAATCCTCTGCGTACAGGGTCCCCCCGGCACCGGCAAGACAACCCTGGCCGCAGCTGCGATCCTGAAACTCGTCCGGGCGGGGAAGCGAATCGGCGTCACCGCGACCGGGCACAAGACCATCCTCAACGTTCTGCAGGCCATTCACCGCACAGCTCAGCAGGTCGGAGGGCCAGCAGTACCTCTTTTCAGGGCCGGCAACGTTGAATCCGACAAGGAAGAACCCCTGGTCAAGTCCAAAGCCATCCGTCTGCTTGGCTCCGGGCAGCCCGCAGTGGACGCGCTTCCCGAAGGCCCCTGCGTGGTCGGCGGCACCGCCTGGTTCTTCAGCAACGAGGGAGTCCAGGACAGCTTTGACTACCTGTTCATCGACGAGGCCGGGCAGTTCTCGCTCGCCAACGTCGTCGGCACCGGGCTGTGCGCGCGCAACCTCGTCCTCGTCGGCGACCAGATGCAGCTCGCGCAACCGATCCAGGGCACCCACCCCGGAGACAGCGGCCAGTCCGCGCTCGACTACCTCCTGCAGGGCCGCGCGACGATTCCGCCCGAGTTCGGCATCTTCCTCGAGAAGACCCGGAGGATGCACCCGGACGTGTGCCGGTTCATTTCCGACGCGGTCTACGAAGGCCGCCTGACCACCGATCCAGCCACCTCAGGGCATCGGATTGTCCTGCCGTCGCCCGCAGGAGCCCACGTCCAGCGCGAAACCGGGATCGTGTTCGTACCCGTGCGCCACGATGGGAATTCTCTGGGCAGCTCAGAGGAGGCGGATGTCGTCGAGCAGATTGTCAGGGAACTGCTGGGGGCGCGCGTCCAGGACAACGCCGGCAGCCCTGCCCGCGCGCTGACACTCGAAGACATCCTGTTCGTGGCTCCCTTCAACGTGCAGGTTCGCGAGCTGAAACGACGCCTCGGCCCCGGCGCACGGGTCGGCAGCGTAGACAAGTTCCAGGGCCAGGAGGCCCACGTCGTCGTCGTGTCCATGTGCTCCTCGACGCTGGAGGACAGCCCGAGAGGAGCGGACTTCCTGCTGAGCCCGAACCGGATCAACGTTGCCGTGTCGCGGGCGAAGACGCTGGCGGTGGTGGTGGCGAGTCCGGCGCTCCTGACTGCGAGATGCGAGACGGTGGGGCAGATGGAGCTGGTGAACTTGCTGTGCTGGTTGAAGGCGAGTGGGACAATTGCGTGAGCAGACCCCTCCTGACGATCGAAATCTCCTGGCCGCCGGTCGTCCCCACAAGGGGCAGCCATGGATTTGGAAGGGGCGCAGGATGCCGATGCAGGGGAACATCCCTGCTGAGTTGCTTCTCTCGCCAAGGAATCCACTGCGTTTCAATCGATTCCGCAGCTGCCAGAGTCGGGGATCTGTTCCCCAAATGACGACCGATTTTCACGCGAAGTACTGGGCTCACGCCCTCACTCTCCGCCATGCCGCGGGTAGCCTCGACTCCCTGAGCCGGTCGATCGCGTCCGCACGCGTGGACCTCAACCCACACCAGGTCGAGGCAGCCCTTTTCGCGCTCCGCTCTCCGTTGACCCGCGGCGTCATCCTCGCTGACGAAGTAGGCCTCGGGAAAACGATCGAAGCGGGGCTCGTCCTCGCCCAGCGCTGGGCCGAGCGAAAACGCCGCTTGCTCCTGGTTGTCCCGGCGACGTTGCGGAAGCAGTGGCAGGGAGAATTGGAATCCAAGTTCGGGCTGCCGTGCCGCATCCTCGACGGCGACGTGATCGAGAAGATGAAGCGCGACGGCGTTTCCGGGGCTTTCAACCTGGGCGAATGCGTGATCATCGTCTCGTACCATTTCGCCTCAGCGAGAGCGTTCGACCTCGCGAACGCGCCGTGGGACCTGGTCGTCATCGACGAAGCCCACCGCATGCGAAATGTCTTTCAGCCATCGAGCGTGCTCGCCCGCCGGATCGTGGAGGCAATTGGTTCGTCTCCCAAGCTGCTCCTGACGGCGACGCCGCTCCAAAACTCGCTCATGGAGCTCTACGGCCTTGCGAGCGTCATCGACCCGCGCCTGTTCGGCGACGCGGCGTCGTTCCGCGACCAGTTCGTGCGCGCGACGGACGATGACGTGCGGGACCGCGAGCTGAAAGAGCGGCTGAAGCCGGTCAGCATCCGGACGCTGCGGCGTCAGGTCGCGGAGTACATCCCGTTCACGATGCGCGTCCCGATCACGCAGGACTTCACGCCCAGCGACGAAGAGAACGCGCTTTACGAGGACGTTTCGGCGTGGCTGCAGAAGGACATTCTGCTGTCGCTCCCCTTCAGCCAGCGCACGCTCATGACGCTAGTCCTGCGGAAGCTACTCGCTTCTTCGACGTTTGCGATTGCGGCCACGCTCAACCGTCTCGCGAAGGGGCTCGAGGACGAAGTCGAAGACCTGCTCGACGACGAAGATCTCGAAGGAATCGACGAACTGCGTGACGAGTTGGAGGAAGACCCTCCCTCGGCCGAACCTCCCGCGCCCGAGACCGCCGCTCTCGTCACCGACCTCCGCGCCGAGATTGCGGAGCTGCGCGGCTTCGTCGAGCGCGCCCGCCGCATCACGAGCAACGCCCGCGGCGATGCCCTCGTCGGCGCGCTACGCGTGGCACTCGAAGGCGCCGTCGCGCTCGGTGCCGCACGCAAGGCCGTCGTTTTCACCGAGTCCCGCCGCACGCAGGCTTACCTCGCCGAGCTTCTCACCGCGAAAGGCTTCGCCGGCGACATCGTCCTCATGAACGGCACCAACGCCGACCCGGCCTCGCGTGCCCTCCTTGACCGGTGGCTCGCCGCCCGTCCCGCCGGGGCGCCCGCTGCCGGTTCCCGCGCGGTGGACATGAAGGCCGCCATTGTGGACGAGTTCCGCGACAAGGCCGCGATCCTGATCGCGACCGAGGCCGCGGCCGAGGGTGTGAACCTCCAGTTTTGCTCGCTCGTTGTGAACTACGACCTCCCGTGGAACCCTCAGCGAATCGAGCAGCGCATCGGCCGTTGCCACCGCTACGGCCAGAAACACGACGTCGTCGTCCTGAATTTCATCAACCGGCGCAACGAGGCCGACCAGCGAGTCTACGAACTTCTCAGCCAGAAGTTCCGCCTGTTCGACGGCGTCTTCGGCTCCAGCGACGAGGTCCTCGGCGCGCTCGAATCCGGAGTGGACATCGAGCGACGCATCGCGGCCGTTTACCAGACCTGCCGTACTCCCGCAGAAATCCGTGCTGCCTTCGACAAGCTTCAGGGCGAGCTGGAGGGGCAGATCCAGGCGCGCCTCGCCCGTACTCGCTCGGTCTTGCTGGAGAACTTCGACGACGACGTCAGCGGTCGGTTCCGTGTCAATCGAGACAAGACCGTCGAAGCGCTCGGAGAGCGCGAGCGCTGGTTGCTGGCTCTCTCGCGCCACGAACTCGCCCGCGACGCCGATTTCGACCGGGATCGCCCCCGGTTCACCTACCGGGGCCATGACGCCGAGGCCGGGGGCTACAACCTGGACTGGCGCGACGCCGAAGCACGGAGCGAGCGATTCTTCAATCATGTTCCTCTAGCGGCGGAATGGTGGGTTCGGGCGGGATAATCCCTTGACACTCCGGCGCCTCGCAACCGGGTCGAAGCGACCCAGGAAGGGGGCGGAGC
>JABWAY010000020.1 GCA_013360825.1 Candidatus Brocadiia bacterium
GCGGCAGTCCCGCCGGCCGCGCCCCCCGTCGCGGGAGGGGCCGGGACGGAAGCGCTCCCGCCTCCCCCGACGCGCGCCACCCCGGTTCCGCCGGAGGAAATCGCCGCGCCCGAGGGGTCGATCGACCTGCTCTTCATGATGGACGCCACCCTCTCGATGCGGAAGAACTGGGCGCAGGTCACCTGCCAGGTCCAGGAGGCGATCCTGCGGCGGCCGATGGAGGGGGAGGCGCGGGTCGGGTTCATTCTGTACCGCGACTTCGACAACCAGTGGCTGACGCGGCAGCGGTACATGTCCTGGGACCACGAGGGGGCGCTGAAGTGGTTCATGGGGGAGACGGCGAAGGGGGCGAACGCGTACGCCGGGTCGGCGAGCGACAAGGCGCTGACGGTGGCGGCGATGCTGAATCTGCGGAGCGACTACCGGCCGCACCTGATGGTGTTTGCGGATGCGCCGCCGAACGACCTGTCGGTGGCGGTGCACCGGGCGCGGCTGCTCCACGTCTTCGAGCGGGCGGTGGTGGACGGCGTGTATGTGGACCGCGACCGCGAGACGCGCGGATTCATGGACGACATCGCCCGTGCCGGCGGCGGCATTTCGCGCGCGCTTCGGTCGGGCGGAACCCCGTTTGCGCGATAGAGGATGAGATGAGCCGACTGACGACGATTACCGTCCTGCTCGCCGCCGCGCTGGGCGCGGGGGCGGAGGAGGTCCGGTGGAAGTTCGAGAAGGGGCGTGTGCGGGAGTACGAGGCCGAGACGGTGCTGGAGTGGTCGGCGGCGGGGAGTTCGTCGCCGCTGGCGAAGGCGGGGCGGAAGGAGCGGCAGGTCGAGACGGTGCGGATCCGGCTCGAGGTGAAGGCGGTGGACGAGCGTGGGAATGCGGAGATCGCGGGGTCGTTCCCGGCGGTGAAGGTGACGCATACGGGGAGCGTGGGGAAGGTGGAGTGGGACTCCGAGGAGGCGAAGACGACGGGGTTCGAGGGCTACAAGCGGTACGAGGGGCTGCGCGGGGTGACGTTCACGGCGCGGGTGTCCCCGGACGGGCGGGTGCTGGAGTCGTCCGGCGCGGGGCGTCCCGACCGTGCGCCGACGCCGGGAAATGAGAAGGAGCATGTGGAGGCGCTGGCGTTCGCGGTGCACGATCCGACGACGCCGCGAGCCTGGCTGGAGCTGATCTTCGGCGCCGTTCCGCCCTCAAAGAAAAACACCCGTCGGACCGTGCGCTGGATCGAGGAGGAGTCGATCTCGATTTCCTTCGTGCGCCACGAGAAGTCCGGCGGGCGTCCCGGCGCGAAGTCCGTGGTGGAAACGCCCGACCGTCCGCACAACACCGACCCGCGCTCGATCGGGGCGATGCTCGTGAGCGACCCCGGCGCGCTCGCCTGGGCGGCGATCCGCGGCTGCGCCAAGAAGGCCGAGACCTGGTTCTCGCTGCAGGACGGGGAACTGATCCGGTTCGAGGGCGAGGCCGACACGACGCTCGGCTACGACGAGGTGGTCCTGGTGGCGCGGATGACCTGGACGATCCAGGCGTGGGACGGAAAGCGCCGGAAATAGGCCGGCGGCGCGGGCCTTGAACGCGGTCAGGGGGCCGAGTAGCCTCCGGCGATGCGATTCCCCCTCCGCCCCGCGTTCGCCGCGCTCGCCCTGGCCCTCGCGCTCCCCGCCGCATCCGAGGAGGCGGGGAAGCCCGCGTCGCTCGACGAAACGCTCGAGTCGATCCGCGAAAAACACGGGCTCCCCGCCCTCGCCGCCGCGATCGTGACCGTGGACGGCCTGCACTCGATCGGCGCGGTCGGAGCCCGCCGCGCCGGCGGGGAAGACCGCGCCACGACCGGCGACCTCTGGCACCTCGGGTCGTGCACCAAGGCGATGACCGCGACGCTGATCGCGCGGCTGGTCGAGCAGGAAACGCTGAAGTGGACGACGACGCTCGGGGAGGCTTTCCCCAAGCAGCGGGGGATGGACGACGGGTGGCGTCCGGTGACCCTCGAGCAGCTCCTCGCGAACCGCGGCGGCGCCCCGCCGGCGCTCGACCGCGCGGGACTCTGGGCGTCCCTCTGGGCCCACCAGGGAACCCCGACCGAGGGCCGGAAGAAACTCTTCGCCGGCGTCGTCCGGTTTCCTCCCGAGTACGAGCCCGGGTCGAAGATGCTCTATGCCAACGCGGGTTTCGCGATCGCGGGGTACGTGGCGGAGATGACGACGGGGGAATCGTGGGAGGACCTGATGCGCCGCGAGGTCTTCGCCCCGCTCGGGATCACCTCGGCAGGCTTCGGCGCTCCCGGGAGGCCGGGGAAGGCCGCGGCGCAGCCCCGGGGGCACGGAGCGGACGGGAAGCCCGTCGAGCCGGGGCCGACCGCGGACAACCCGCAGGCGATCGCCCCCGCGGGGACGGTCCACATGACGCTGGAAGACTGGGGGCGGTTCATCACGGCGCACCTCCGCGGCGCGCGCGGCGAGGCCGTCACGGCGGCGGACGGGAAGGCGTTTCTGGGCGCGGCGTCCTGGACCCGGCTGCACACGCCCCCCGCCGACGGGTACGCCCTGGGGTGGTCCGTCGGAACGCGCCCCGGCTGGGCCCGCGGCCCGAACCCGGGGGACGCCGGGCGGATCCTGACCCACAACGGCTCCAACACGATGTGGTTCTGCGTCACCTGGCTCGCCCCCGAACAGGGGTACGCCGTCCTCGTCGCCACGAACTCCGGCGGCGCCACCGCCGAAAAGGCCACCGACGACGCCGCTGCCGCCCTGATCGGCCTCATGCGCAAGCGCTGAACACACCCGCACGGATTTCCTCTTCACGGATCCGCCGAATTCCGACCTAATCGGGGTCACCCGCACACAGGAGAATTCCATGTTCCGCAGCCTGCTGTTTCCGCAGTCGCCCCCGGGGATCGCCCCGTCCGTCTCGCTCCTCCTCCTGCGCGTCGTGGCAGGCTCGGCGTTCATGCTCCACGGATGGCCGAAGATCCAGAAGCCGATGTCGTGGATGCAGGGAACCGATTTCCCGGGACTGCTCCAGGGCGCCGCGGCGCTCGCCGAGTTCGGCGGCGGCGCGCTCTGGGTCGCGGGCGGCCTCACGGCGCTGGCCTCGCTCGGAATCGGCGCGACGATGGGCGTCGCGGTCTGGTTCCATTTCTCGAAGGGGCATCCGTTCGTCGGGAAGGGCGGACCGGCGTACGAGCTCGCCACGGTCTATCTGGCGATTGCGATCGTGCTGTTCATCCTGGGTCCTGGAAAACTCTCGGTGGACGCCTTCCTGGGCGGCAGGAAGAAGGAGAAGTAGGGCCCGGCCGGCGCTACTCGCCGTCTTCCTCCTCCTCTTCGTCTTCCCCGGCTTTCCCTTCCGTCTTCTTTCCGGCGCCGGCGAAATCGCCGACCTGGACCAGTCCCATCGCGCCCGTGTCGAAGTACTTCCGGATGGCGGCGTTGACGTCCTCGACGGTGAGTTTCGCGCTGGCGGCGTCCATGGTCGCCCATGCGCCGAAGTCCCTGCCGGCGACTTTCAGGGTGACGATCGCGTCGGCGAGGACGCTGTCGTCCGCGCGCTCCTGGGAGACGCGGTTGAGGTACGAGGTCTTGAAGTCCGCGAGTTCCTCAGGCGTGACGCCGTCTTTCAGCGCCGCGGCGAGCTCGGTCCGGATCAGTTCGAGCGCGCGGGCGGCGTTTTCGGGCTTGGTCATCGTGAACAGGATCAGCATGCCGAAGTCGCCGCGGGGATCGGCCACGACCATCCCGCCCGTGGCGTAGCTCAGCGCCTTCTCCACGCGGACCTTTTTCGGGATGCGGGACGACATCATGTCCATGAACAGGACCCATCCCGCCGCCTCGACCGCCGGGTAGTCCGGCGCCGACGCGGAGAGCCGCAGCGGCTGAACCATGACGCTGACCGCGCTGGGTTTCCCCGGCGTCTCGACCACGATCAGCGGCTGGAGGATCTTGTCGACCGCGGCGTTCGACCCGAGGACTCCCGGCTTCACGGCCTTCCACCCCGTGACCAGCGGGGAGAGGAGGGACTTCACCTCGTCCGCCGAAAGGTCTCCGACCACTCCCACGACCGCCCCGTCCGCGCCGAGAAAGGTGCGGTGGAAGTCCATCACCGACTCGACCGTCAGGGCCTCCAGCGCCGCGATCCGCTGGTCCGGCGTCAGTCCCCGGCGCGGATCCCCGTCGGGAAACAGCAGCCCCGGGATCGCCGTCTGGATCGCCACCATCGGCTCGTCGCGCTGCGCGTTGATCCGGTCCCGCGACCGCTGCACCAGATCCTTGAGCGCCCCTTCCCCGATCTCCGGCGACCGCAGCATCTCGCCCGCGATCGCCATCACCTCCTTGAGCGAGGCCTTCGTCGCCCCGATCGAAATCGTCGCCCCCTCCAGCGAGACGCCGACCGCGATCGTGGATTTCAGTTTCGCCAGCCGCGTCTTCAGCGCCCCCTTCTCCAGCGCCTTCGTCCTCTCCGTCATCAGCGACGCCAGCGCCTCTCCCGCCACCAGCCGCGGGAAGATCTCCTCCCGCCCGGCCAGCGGCAGGAAGATCTCGACCTGCACCCGGTCGCCTTTGACCTCCTTGCGGAGCAGCCCGACCTTCGCCGGCCCGACGTCCGACCACCCGAGCGCCGCCTGGATCCCCGCCGGCGTGTAGTCGAACTCCTTCACCGCCTTCGTCGACTTCGGCAGCTTCCCGAGAAGCGCCTCGTACGTCTTCAGGTCCGGCTCCCTCTCGGGCAGCACCGCCGCCGCCGCGTCGTCCGGCGTGAACCGCCCCACGACCCGGTTCTCCAGCCGGATGTACTTCGCCGCGAACGCCTGCACGTCCGCCAGCGTCACCGCCTTCGTCTGCTCCCGCCGCACCAGCAGCAGCTTCCACGACCCCGACGACTCCGCCTCGCTCAAACCCAGCGCCAGCGCCTCGGCACTGTTGAACAGCTCCTCGAAGTCCCGCTCCAGCAGGCTCTTCGCCCGCGCCAGATCCTCCTCCGTCAGCGCCGCCGCACCCGTCTCCATCACCTTCAGGATCGCCGCCTCCACCGCCTCCGGATCCTTCGCCTTCGGCACCGTCGCGAGGACGAACAGCGGCGAGGCCATCTGAAGCGGCATCGTCTCGATCTCGACGCTCCCCGCCAGTCCCTTCGCCACGACCGCTTCGTGCAGCGGCCCGGACGTCCCGCTCACCAGCATCCGGCAGAAGACGTCGGCGGTCGCGGAGTCCGCGTGCGCCGCGCCCGGCATCCGGTACGCCGCGAGCACGACGTGCGCTTCCCCCGGCTTCCGGATCGTGAACCGCCGCTCGCCCATCGACGCCGGCTCCCGCGTCGTGTACGCCGGCCGCCCCTCGCGCGTCCCCTGCAGCCCGCCGAAATGCTTCGTGATCAGCGCCAGCGCCGGGTCGATCTCGAACTTCCCGGTCACGATCAGCAGCGCATTGTCCGGCCGGTAGTAGCGCTTGTAGAACGACCGCACGTTCTCGATCCGCAGCGCCTTGAAATCCTCCAGCGTCCCGATCGGCGAACGCGCATACGCGTGGAAGTCGAACATCGCCCCGAACATCCCCATCACCACCATCCGGTGCGGGCTCGACGCCCCCATGTCGAACTCGCTCTCGACGATCTTTCCCTCACGTTTGAGGTCGACCTCGTTCAGCACCGCCCGCCCCAGCCGCGCGGCCTCCATGCTGATCGCCGTCTCCAGGTTGATGTCGGAGGCGGCGAACGTCTCGAAGTAGTTCGTGCGCTCGAACCAGGTGGACCCGTTGTAGTTCGCCCCCAGGCTCCGCAGCTGCCCCGCGATGTCGGGAAACCCTTCGGCCGAATGGAACAGCACGTGCTCGAACACGTGCGCCATCCCGGATTCCCCGGCCCCTTCATGGATCGACCCGACCAGCACGGTGAGGTTGACCGAGATCTTCGGCGCCGTCGCGTCGGGGTAGAGCAGGACGCGCAGCCCGTTCGCCATCCGGTATTCGCGGATCCCGAGGTGCTCGGCGGTCAGGACCGGGCCGGGATCTTCGGCGCGGAGGGGAAGTGCGGCGAGGGCGACGAGCAGGGCGGGGAGGAACAGTTTCATGGGAGGCTCCGTTGAGGTGGAGAAGGTACGGAGGGGGGGCGCGGGGTGTTGGGAGGGAGGGGGAACTTTCGCAGGCGTTGACGACGATTCCGGGCGCCGCTAAGATCCCGCCTCGCCCGTTCCCCGCTAGCTCAATGGTAGAGTAACCGGCTGTTAACCGGTGTGTTGGAGGTTCGAGTCCTCCGCGGGGAGCTACGCCCGTCGTCTCGCGCACGATTTCCGGATCGCGGGTTAACACCCGACCGGAGTGCGAGGGACGCCGGGTGTTTTTATTTGTGGGCGCGGGCGGGACTTGCGGCGACCTGCGTTTTCGAAGCGCGCTACTGAGCCCGTGCGGGAAGTTGCACCCGCGTCGCCTCCGGGCACCCCGGGGTGTACTGTTGGCGAAAACTGTCTGGAATCCGGGCAGAGAGGTAAGCCCATGCTGGTTGACGAGTTGAGTTGTCATCGCGCGGTGCCCGGCCGCCGAATGAGCTTCAAAGTGGGACTCTGAGCGCGCTACACTTTGCGACTCGATGGAGAGTGCGGCGATGGCGGTCAGATAGGGAGTGCGATGCCGGGCTAAAGAGTGGACGAGAGGAAGGAGCTGGGATGAAGGGATTCCCGCCGGACCTGCAGAAACGGATCATCGAGGCGCTCAACAACAAGGGCGCGAACAAGGCGTGCCCGCGCTGCGGGCATGGAATGTTCGGGCTCGTGAACAAGTACCACGTCGCGAGCTTGCAGGACTCACACGAGGGCCTGGTGTTTCAGGGAGATGGGCTTCCGACAGTCATCGTGAACTGCCAGAATTGTGGCTGGCTGGCCCATCATGCGTTGTATCTCCTTCTACCCGACTTGAGACCGCCCGAAAAGCCGGAGGGGGGAGCCCTTCCGGGAGGCGGATCATGAGCGAAAACGATCCCGCGAAGTATCAACTCGGGGCTCAAGCGATCGCGGTCACGATGCCTCGCGGCAAAGGCCATTTCATCCCCGTGGACAAGGAGTTGCTGCGCGTCAAGTTCCGAGATGATCGCGCTCAACACGGTTCCTGGTCAGTCGTAGTCGGGTGGGCATCGAACTTGGTTGGCAACTCGGGGGCGATCGCGTCGATATGGCGTCCAGGTCATCCTCCAGCAGACGTTGGCATGGGGATCTTCACCGGGATTTTCTGCGCGCTCGGAGCCTATAGTCTCTCCATGTTGGGGCGATCCATCTACCTCGCATCGGTTCGCAAGACGGAGGACGAGGTGGTGGAGGAAATTGTGAAGGAGTCGGCCGCCGAGATCCCCGCCCGAATCGATGCCGAGCCCTCCAAGAATTCAGGCTGAAGTGGGAAGCGGTAGGACGCAGTGCCGGCGGACAGCATATAGCGCAGGAGGTCCGCGCGGGGTTAGGACAGGACTCTGAATCCGGAATACGAGTCGATCCTGCCCAGTCGCTTGCCGGGAATGACCTTCCCGAGGAGCCTCACGTGTTTGGCGAGCTTGTGGGCGTCGCACGCGCTGGAGTAGTCATCGGGCAGCAAAGCAACGACCGCGCGTCGGAGTTTCCGCTGCTCCGTGACGTACGCGATGACGATCTCGCCTTCCATGAGTTTCTGATTCCCCAGTTCACCACGGAGTAAGTCCACGCGGCCGATGATCTCAACTTCGCTCTCTTCGCGCGAGGCTGCAAGCAGGTTGGCGCAGTGCCGAATGTTCATGAACTGCGCGCTCGCGAGCCGCACCGAGGCGGTGACATCCTTGGGCACAGGCAACCCTCGCGACCACGCACACTCCACCGTAATGGTTCCATCCGAACTCGACGGTTGGATCTGCATCAGAGCGTTGCACAGGTTCAGGCTAATCCCCTGCTGAACCAGTTTCTCCACTACCTGGCCCTCCTGAAGCGTGGGCGGTAGAGCGTGTGTTGCCAGAGAACTGACGGATCTCATGAAGGTCTTCGTGACGGCCCGAGCGAAAGGTTCCGGAGTCATGCCAAGAAGGAATTCTTGCCGACCGCCCGGTGTGCTCGGAGATGCGGCAACTGGGCATGCGACGGTCGCGATGAAACTTCCCCAATCGGTCTGTCCGAGCAGGCATTCACCCGCAAACGCGTCCACCTGCTTGCCGCTCAGCTTGGGATGGACTGCAGCCGGCTCCGCCACGGAGCAGGCGACAGACAGGAGCGCACGTCGAGCACCCTCAAGGAGCTTCAGTCCGACATCCAAGGGAATGGAGCCGGAGTCGCTGTTCGAGTCTTGATGACGGAATCTGAGGAGGTCACTCGGCTGAAGCAGCAGTTGGAGTAGCAGCTCTTCGGCCGCGCGATTCTCGACTCGGGCCAGCACATCAATCGCGTCTTCGACCCTTCTTCCGTAATCAGAGAAGTCGTGCGCCATGGGGAGCACAATCTGAACTTCTTCGAGGCAGTTCTTCGTGAAGATCGCGACATCCGAAGACTTCGAGGCTGACTGAGCCCAACCCCGCGAAAGGAGCATCTGCGATATGTCGTGCGGGTGGACCCGGGTGAAAGCATCTCTAGGGAGCATCTTTCCCTCCGTCGACGGCGAAGGGGATCTGCCTGCTCGCTTTCTCCATCAAGGACATCAGGGCTGATGGACTCATGAGGTTGTGGGTGGGGACCTTGATGCTGATCGCTGTCGCATTCGCCGAGGCCGGAGCGCCCGTCAGGCAGGTCCAGTACGCTGCGCGCTTTAGTAACAGCTGATCCACGTCGATCTTCAGGCATTCGTCCAGACCCTCGGGAAGTATGAGAACAACCAAGATTCTCGGCGACATTGACTTCGCGGGAAGGTCTTCGTAGTTCTTCTTCCTGAGCGAATAGCTGAACGAACTCCCTGAGATCGGCGCGCAGGCGTGAGCCTTCAACTGAACATCGATAGTGGGAAATTGCAGCATGACGCCCGGCGAACTCATCCTTCCACCCCGGACGGTCGCATCTACGCTCTCTCGATCGACCTGGCGCCGCTCGCACGAGCAACCCGCATGCGCTGCGACCGCGTGCAGGTAGGCGTAGCTGAGCTGCTCTTTGATGTCGTTGTCGGTCAACATCGTCAGCCGGGCTAGGCAATTCGATACGGGTTGAGTCACCACGCGAATCGGGCTCCCCGCAGCATAAGGAACTGAAGCTGCGCAGACGGTAACCGAGTAGTACCTCTGGTGCATCAGATTTCCTCGGCAGCCCCCGCCTAGATTGGGGATCTGTTCGGATTTGTCCACCGCAGGCTGTCCACTTTGAGAACGGTCCAAGCCTCCCACTGCGCCCGCCAGTCGAGCGTCGCCGCGATCGGCCGCAGGTCGTGTTCGGTCATGGGCTCGCGCCCCCGGAAGCCCGTCAGGGACAGGATCTCCTCCTGGATGTCGGGCGCGAGGAGCGAGAGGTCCATGATCTGCGAGACGCGCGCGCGTGTGACGCCGCTGATCCGCGCGAGGTCCGCGTAGTCCACGACCTCGCCTCCGTCGAGTAGCCGCTGGTAGTGGTGCGCCAGCGCCATGAGCCGGGCGACACGCGGCACGTTCGCGTCAGGAGCGGGGGCAGGCGCGCGGCCGGGGCGCAACTCGATCCGGCGGGAAGGACGCACCACGTGGAAGGGGACCCGCACGGTGAGGGCCGTGACGGCGGGCGCGGCGGCGGCGGTCATGCGGTGGCTCCTTTCGGCAAGGCCGGCGGCTCGGGCGTGGCCGTCAGTTCCTCGGCCAGGGACGCGAGCCCGAGTGGGTGGAAGCGGATCTCAATCTCTCCGGCGCGGCCGTCGAACTCGACGCGCTCGACGACGGTGCGGACGAGGCGAGTCTTCTCTTCGAGCGTCAGGTGCTGCCAGATCGGATCGAAGCACTCGAGCGCGGCCCGGGCGTCGGCTTCGTCGACGGTGGCCTTCGAGAGCGCGGCGATCTCCTCCCGGATCAGGGCCTGCCGGGCGCGGAGCTGCTCGACCTGCCGCTCGACGTCGGCCAGCTTGCCGCAGGCGGTGGCGCTCCCGTCGCCGGGACCGGCCAGCGCGGCGACGAGGCGAGCGGCCTCGTTTTTCAGCCGCTGGAGTTCGACGGCGATCGCGCGATCCTCGGCCCGGAGCGGGGGGATCCCCTCCCGCTGCGCGTGCTTCGTCCGCTCGATGACCTCCGCAACCAGCTCGGGATCGCGACCGAGGGCTCGGATTCGGTTGACGACAAACGTCTCCAGCTCGGGCGCCGGGACGCTCCGGACAGGGCATGCCGCCGCGCCCAGCTTCTTCGCCCGGACGCAGACGTAGTACCTGTACCGCACATCTCCCTTTGTGGTCGTCCCGGTCGTCATGGTCGAGCCGCAGGCGGCGCAGCGGACGAGGCCGCCGAGGAGGTAGGCGTTCGCGTTCGGACCGCGGCCCACCGGGCGCCGGCGGCCCTCTTCGAGGATCCGCTGGACGGCTGCGAAGGTCCTGTCGTCCACGATGGGGGAGTGCTGGCCCTTATGCGTCCTGCCCTGGTGCGCGATCCGGCCCGCGTAGATCGGGTTCACGAGAAGCTGCTGGAGCGATGTCTTCGTGAACTCCCGTCCAGAGATCTGCGCTCCCTTCTTCGTCGTCCAGGTCTTCGAGCGCCAGCCCCGGGCGTTGGCAATCTGGGCGACCCTGAGGAGCGACCGTTCCTGGACGTAGAGCGTGAACAGCTCCCGGACCCGGGCAGCCTCGGCTTCGTTCACGACGAGGGCGCAGCCTTCCTTCGCGCGGTCGTAGCCGAGAGGCGGGCAGCCCCCGAGCCACTTGCCCTTCTCTTTCGACATCCGGATCTTGTCACGGGTGCGCTCCGAAATCACTTCGCGCTCGAACTGCGCAAAGGTCACCAGCACGTTCTGAAGGAGCCGCCCGGCGGCGCTCGAGGTGTCGATCTGCTGCGTGACGCTGACGAAGACCACGCCCTTCTCCTCGAAGCTCTCGAGGAGGAGGGCGAAGTCCTTAATCGAGCGGGAGAGGCGGTCGAATTTATACGACACGACGGCGTCGATGCGCCCGGCATCCACGTCGGCCAGGAGCCGCTGGAGTGCCGGGCGCTCGACGTTGCCGCCGCTCCAGCCGCCGTCGTCGTACTTCCCGGGGAGCGCGGTCCAGCCTTCGAGCTTCCTGGCGGCGATGAAGGACTCGCAGCATTCCCGCTGCGCGTCGAGCGAGTTGAACTCCTGCCCCAGCCGCTCGTCGGTCGAGACACGGCAGTAGATCGCGGCGCGGATCTGCTTCCGGGGTGGGCTCAACTCGCTCGATCGGCGCATGGGCTACTTCGCCCCCTTTCCGGCCTTGGCGGCCCTGCGGCTCTGCTTTCCCTTCAGTTCGGCCTGTGGCGCGTCCGGTGCGGAATCGGCTGCGGGGGAGGGCTTCTCCGCCGCCTCAGCGGCCTTCCCATCCTGTCCTGCCTGCTTCGCGGCGCGCTTCTCGGCCGCCTCCTTCTGCGCGGGGAGGAGGTTGAAGAACAGGTACCCGTTCGAAGGGCAGCCCAGGAGCTTGGACGCGATCGCCGACAGGCTGCGCCACTTCGTCCCCTCGTACTCGAAGTCGTTCTCGCCCACCAAGACCTGCAGCTCCTTCTCCCGCCAGGTCTTCGTGATGACCGAGCCCGCCGCGGGCAGCCGAGGGTCGCGCGGCTTGGCCTCCGCCAGCTTCTTCGCCAGCTTCGTCCCGACGCCGCCGACCTGGACGATCTCCTCGGCGCGGGCTTTCGCCTTCTCGCTCAGCCCCCCGTGCGCATCGGCCTGCAGCTTCCACGCGACCTTCTTCAGCAGAAACTGGCGGTTCCCCGTCTTGACCGGCTTCCCGAAGAGGATCTCGTACTTCTCGCGCAAGGAGCCGGTCGGCAGCTTCGCCAGCTTCCCCAGCTCGACCGCGATGTTCATCTCCTTCTCGGGCTTTGGCTTCATCGTCGCCGGGCGGCCTTCCCCGACTTCGCCAAACCACCCCGCCACGTCGTCCGGGAGGATGGCCGCATCCTCCGGCCCCTCCGCCTTCTCGCGGAAGGCGTCCGCCACAGCGTCCCGGAGCGTCTCCGGCTTCGTGCCCCGCGGCGGCTTCTGGCCCCCCGTCAGCTTCCGGTAGATCCAGGCCACGTCCGAGTTCGAGAGCCCGGCCAGTTTCTCCTTCGCCTGCACCAGCGTCATCGTGGTCATCGTCCTGCTCCTTCTTCGGGTTCGGCCCCCTGGGCGGCGGCGGGGCCGGGCGCTCGCTGCGCCCCGTCACCCGCACCAGCCCCGCGTCGGGCAGGCCGACCAGTCTGGCCCCGATACACGCTCTGGTCGCGCGACCTCAGCAAGTCATATCTCGATGAAATAGAATGACTTGCGGCGGGAGTCTGAGATCTCGGCTCGGGCGTTCGCATGCGCTTCCGGGCCACGGGGGCGCGTTCGGCGGAGAGGCGGAGGAGTCCGGCGGCGAGGATCGCGGCGATCTCGGCGCGGCGGTCGGCAAGATCGGCGTCCTGGTTCATGACCGCCTCCCACTCCGCCGCGAACGAGTGCCGCGGCAGATCTCGCTGATGCGGGCGATGGAGCGGTGGTGCTTCTTCGCGAGCACCTCAAGGCTGGCTCCGGCAGCGCGGGCGCGACGAATCGCTGAATCCCGTTCGGGCAGGCCCGCTGTCTTGATGCGTCTACGCTCGCGGACCGGAACCCAGATGAGCTTTCCCTCCGCGTATCGGCGGACGAGAGCGAGAACGCGCGGCGGCAAGACGCGGGAGGCGTTGTAAGTACTCACTAGAGCCTCCCTTGCGCTTTCGAGGCAGCATCCGGCTTCAGCGGGCTGTGCGGGGGCGAGGTGCGCTCGGCAGGGACGCTCCGCGGACTTTCGTAGTTTCGTAGACAGTAGACAGGGGTGTGGTCCGAAACGGGGTGCTGGGCTGCTTCGCACAGCCAGGTCAGCAGCTCCATCACTTCGCTTCGGTAGGTTCTGAGAAGGAAGAGCAAGCCGGGCGTCATGGCCCCGACGGGGGCGTCGTAAAGAAGCTTGTCGCCTTCGACCTTGAGGACCACACCGGCGGTCCAGCAGTCGGCCAGGATGTCAGAGGGAGTCATACTTCCCCCTGATCGCGCGAAGGCGATCCAGGTGTCGATGCCGAGCCGGGCGACTCCGGCCGTTCCTGGCCCGTCCGGGAACCCGGCGAGCTGTCTGGTGCCGGAGGTGTTGCCGAGGGCGCGGTGGCGTCGGTGTTCGCCCCGGCGGCCCCGGATGTGTCTACGAATCTACGAAACTCCGCACTTTCGGTTTCGGGAGGCGTTTCCCTCGGAGAATCGGGAGGAGCCGCGGGAGGGATATTCGTAGATTCGTAGACACCGAGCACGAAGAGATCGCAGGGACGGCCCTTCTGCCCCTCGACCTTGACCCATGTGCCGAGCTTCGCCGCGACGAGATCGTCAAGGGCGGCCTTCGCTCCATACTTTCGGAAGCGCCGGACACAGCGGCGGAGATCGTTCGCCGTCATCTGTCCGTCGTGCCGCTGGATGATCTCGATCAGGCGACGGCGATCCCGTTCCTCGGGTTCCTCCTTGAGGGCGGCATAGATTCTCCTCCCCTCGTTCCCGAACCAGCGGGCCAAGGTGATCGCGTTTCGGATGTCGACGTCCTCGACCTCATCGCCCTTCGCTTCTCCCCAGACCTGCCGGATCAGGAAGAAGATCAGCGCGAAGCGCGGGACGTAGCCTTCGAGTTTCGACCACAGGGCGGCCTCATCGCCTTCCATGTCCGCCAACTCGCCGGCATGCTCGTTGTAGAACGCGACGAACTCCGCCCTGGCCGTCGCCGTCATCTTCACGGTGAACGGCTCGGGGACGCCCTCCTGGGAGAGCGCGAAGTCCAGGCTGAAGAGCTTGTCGAACAGCAAATTGATCGCGTCCTGGGCGATCCGGGTGACGTCCTCGTCGGTCCACCTCTTCCGCTTGGGAGGGGGCCAGGTCAGCAGGAGACGCGCGGCAAACCCGTCTTCGAAGTGCTCTTTGCCGAGGACGCGGACGATGACCGCCGGTTGAATCGTGCCGCAGACGCTGACGGCGGCGCGAGGCACATGGACCGTGCTCGGTTCACCCTTCCGATCCACGGTCACCGGACCGGCGCGGAACATCTCGAGGTAGTGAGGAGCGTCGCTGCCCTTCGACTTGGCCTTGTACTGGTCGAATCCCCCGATCCAGCCGGACAGCTCGTCGCGCGCCAGGAGGACGCCTCGCGGGGCGTTCTGAAGGATGACGGCGAGGGCTTCCACCGTCGGGTCCGAGACGAGAATGCGCGGGGGGAACGGCTTCTCCGGTTTCGTCGGAGGGTCGCCCCGAGGCGGCTTCTTCGCCCGCCATGCCTTGATATCCGCGTCGTAACGGGCTTTGTCGTCCTCGTGGGTCTTGAGCTTCTCTTTGTACTTCGCAAACTCCGCGTCCTGCCGGCGTCGCAAGGCGGCGAGCGCGGCATCGAAGGGAGGGGTCTTGAGAGTCCCGCTCTCGCCGATGGTGGCCGACCATAGGACTGCCGGTTCCGTCCAGGAGTTCTTAAGCCGGATCCTCCTCGTGTTTCCGACGGCTGCCGCGAGCGCCGCGAGTAGGGGAAGCGCGACGTACGACAGGCAGCAGCCGATGGCCGTGGCCGCTTCCCGCACGTAGCGCCGCACGGGTTCCGGGAGAGCATCGATGGGGAAGCTCTCAAACTTCTCCTCCGGCGGCGGCGGCCCCTCGTCCGTCGCTGCGTCGGCGCCAGCCGGGCCGACTCCAGTATTGCGGTCCTCGCGCTGCCGCTCTGCCCGCCACGCCGTCTTCAGGTTCTTGAGAAGTTCCGGCGGCAGCCTCGTTGCCCCGGCGACGACGCCGCCCTCGTTGTGCCTTTTGAAGGAAGCTCGTGCGGCTTCGATGCGATCCCTGACGTCATCGTCGCCGCGAGCGACCGCGACGCCGCGAAGTACCGCGTCCACGACGGCGAACGGCACGCCGTTTTTCGCGCACCAGCCGCCGAACGCGAGGGCGAGTTCGTGGCGGTTCGAAGCTACGGGCGGCCACTGGGGCGCGACGGCCTCGATGAGGGACTTGACGCGGGGATCCTCCGAGATCTTCTGGGCAGAAGACGCCGGCAGCGAGACCGTGGAAAACGCGCCCTGTCCGCTCGCGAGATCGAGAACCCATGCGGGAGCGGGGCCGGGACGGAGGGCATCGGGACGATGGTCGATTTCCCACTCGTAGTAACGTCCGCAAGCGTGGAGTGAAGGGGCCGCAACGACGAACCCGCCCTCGCCCCTCACATCGATGCCCTTGGCCACGTTAGTCCTGGAGAGGACCGTCCGGTTCGAGGGAATGGAGAAGAAGAGGTGCTTTCCCTTCGACCCCGTGATGGCCTCGAGAATTGTCGGGCCGAGGCTTCCGTGCTTGGCCTCCAGACCCCGCACGGTTTCGTCGCCTTCATGCCGCGGATCGATGTCAAGGGCCCAGATACCCGAGATCGCGCCGGTGACGATGCCGACGTTTGCCTCCGGCGACTGGGCCCACCACGCACGGATCTTCGTCTCATCTCTCGTTGCGTCGCGGGCCCCGTGCTTCGTCAGCGGGTGCTTTCCGACCGACTTGCAATCGGCTTTCCCACAGGAGCACGACCTGGGCGCGCCCGGTGCTGGGGGCTCGGTCGGCCAGTGCACCGGGATCACCGCCCAGCCGAAGATCTTCGCGTAGCTGAGGGCCGCATCGAGGCAGGAGCGTTTGGTTGACATCTACGCCGAGCCCCGGCGGCTGGCGACGTACGCGGCCAGGTCATCGGCCTGAATCACAATTCGCCGCGCGGAAATGCGGATGGTCGCGAGTCCTCCCTGCCGAACGATGTTCCGCAGAGTTCGAAGGGAGACCTTGAGGCGTTCGGCCGCCTCCGGCAGTGTCAGAAGCTCGGGGGCTCCGGGAGCAGTCTGTTCGGGCATTGGCGCATCTCCTCGTGATATGAGCGGCAATTCGCTCTCGCGAGATCAATACGCCATGCTTTGCCTGAAGTTCTGTGTGCAGAGGGTCGCGACACTAATCCAACTGCAACCGATAGCCTTTCGCTCCACCCGGAACTGTTTTTCCTCGAGCCCTAGCCTCGCGGGCCGATTCAATTCGGATGTTGTGGTTCCTCTTCAGCCGACCGACGGCGGCCTTCTCGCTGTCGGACCCTAGTGCCACGAACACGCCTGCGCTGGCAGCCCGGAGTTTCCGGAGCACGACTTGTTCTTCTCCACCGAAGGTCTCCAATGGGAAGAACTCCGGGGCGTGCTCGCCAAGCATCCCGCGAAGGAACTGTTCGACCGTTGTCGGAATCGGGAGCTCTAAGTAGAGCACGCGCTGCGAGTACTCGTATGCGAGTCTGTCAAGCCGCGCCCGACCAAGCAGCCTATCGGCAGCGTCCAAGGAACGATAGAGGGACGCCCGCGCATTCAACTGCCTCGTGCGATCGGGCAATGTGATGTGGCAGAGGCCCTGCGCGGACAGGAACGCCCGAATAGCCAGGGGGAGCGCCTCGACCTCTTGGATGGAGGACGTCTGTCCCCACAGGAAATCGGCCGTGCGCTCACAATCTCGAATCACTGAGTATGGTCCGATGATCGTCGAGCTCATTATCGGGATTTCGGGCAAGCCAAGCCGCCTGGTGATCTCAGCGACCGTGTCGGGCTCAGGATCTGGGCATGTCCCACCACTCTCCGGTGGTGGATTCTTCAGGATGCGCTTCAAGTCTGCTTCCATGGATCAGTCCCCGCGCTGCTCTCGTTTCGACATTCTACATAGAGAGTTCAAGGGTGAAGGGTCCTCGTGAAATGTCTACCTTGAACTCGTGAACATCCGCTCCCGAGTCATCGAACTTCGCCGCGTTCCCGCCGCCTCACTCGTGGCGCATCCGCAGAACTGGCGCAAGCACGGGAAGGCGCAGCGAGCGGCGCTGGAGGCGGTGCTGAAGGAGGTCGGGGTCGCGGACGCTGTGCTGACGCGGCAGCTTCCTGACGGAAGGCTGCAGATCCTCGATGGGCACCTGCGCTCGGACGTTCTCAAGGACGCCGAAGTTCCCGCGCTGGTCCTGGACCTGAACGACGCCGAGGCGAAGAAGCTGCTCCTGACGTTGGACCCGATCGCCGCGATGGCGGGGTCGGACGGGGAGAACCTCGACGCGCTCCTGAAGGAAGTCAGCTTCGACGACGCGGCGCTGAACAAGCTTATCGACGGGCTGGCGCGCGACGCCGGGATCGAGCTCCATGCCCCGCTGGCGGAGGACGAGGCGGTCGAGGTGCCGGCGGAGCCGGTGACGCAGCCGGGCGACCTTTGGGAGCTGGGCGGGCACCGCTTGCTCTGTGGCGACTCGACGAAGCCCGAGGACGTCACCGGCCTGATGAACGGCGCGCGCGCCGCCCTGATGGCAACTGATCCGCCGTACCTCGTGGACTACACGGCCACCGACCACCCGGGCTCGAACTCCTCGAACCCCGCCACGCAGAACAAGAACTGGGACGAGTACAGGGACCCTCCGGCCTCGGTGGACTTCTTCTACTCGTACCTAAAGGTCGCGCTCGAGGTCGCGCTGGTCGAGGCCCCGCCGATCTACCAGTGGCACGCCAGCCGCCGCCAGGCGCTCGTCGAGCAGGCCTGGACGAAGGCCGGGCTCCTCTGGCACCAGTCAATCATCTGGGTGAAGCCGCGCGCCGTCCTGACCCACTCGCATTTCATGTGGCAGTTCGAGCCCTGCGCGTACGGCTGGCGCGAAGGCAAGCCGCCCGTCTCGCGCCCCGCGCCGAACCTCACGAACGTCTGGATGATCAGCGGCGAGAACGACGGCATCCACCCGACGCAGAAGCCGATCGAGATCTTCGGCATCCCGATCCGCGCGCACACCTCGAAGAACCAGATCGTGTACGAGCCCTTCAGCGGCTCCGGGTCGCAGATCATCGCGGCCGAGAAGCTGGAGCGCCGGTGCTTCGCGATGGAGCTGGCGCCCGGCTACGTGGACGCCGCCGTCGCGCGCTGGCAGAAGCTCACCGGGCGCAAGGCCGCGAACGCCACGCGCCCGGGCGTCGAGGTGGCGTGACATGGCCCGCGCCCGCCGCGACAAGCTCACCCCCGAGATCCAAGAGAAGGTCGTTCAGGCGATCGCCCTCGGTGCGACGTACGAAGTGGCCGCGACCTACTCGGGCATCCGACGCGAGACGATCTGGCGGTGGGTCAAGCGCGGCGAGGGCGAGCGCAGCGGGCGCTACAAGGCGTTCGCCGACGCCGTGAAGGCCGCGGACGGCAAGAGCGCCGTGCAGGCGCTGGCGAACATTCGCGCTGCCGCCAAGGGCTCGTGGCAGGCCAACGCCTGGCTCCTGGAGCGCCGCTACCCGGAGCAGTACGGGCGCGGGAAGCTCGAGGTGAAGACGGACGGCAAGGTCGAGCACCACCACACCGGGAGCATCGGCTTCGACTACTCGAAATACACGGATCAGGAGCTGGCCGACCTTGAACGGCTTCTCGCCAAGCAGGAAGCGGAGTCCGCGCCTGCCGCAAGGGATGACGACGGCGGGGCTGCGGGCGGAGAGGGCGCGCCGGAGCCTGCGTGAGTTCGTTCGGCAGGCGTGGCACGTCGTCGAGCCCCAGACCCGTTTCGTCCCCGGCTGGCATCTGGACGCCATCTGCGAGCACCTCGAAGCGGCGACGCGCGGGGAGCTGCGGAGCCTCATCGTCAACGTCCCGCCCCGGCACGCGAAAAGCCTGCTCGTCAGCGTGTTCTGGCCCTGCTGGGTCTGGGCGTCGCGGCCCTCGACGCGGTGGCTCTACGCCTCGTACGCGGCGTCTCTGTCCGTGCGCGACAGCCTGAAGTGCCGGCGCCTGATCGAATCGCCGTGGTTCCAGCGGAGCTTCGGCCACGCCTTCAAGCTCGCGGGCGACCAGAATCTGAAGACGCGATTCGACAACGACCGGATGGGCTACCGGATCGCGACGTCCGTCGGCGGCAGCATCACAGGCGAGGGCGGCGACTTCCTCGTGATCGACGACCCGCACAACGTTGTCGAGGGCGAGTCGGAGGTCATCCGGAAGGGCGTCCTCGACTGGCACGACCAGGTCTTCTCGACGCGCGCGAACGACCCCCGCACCGCCGTCCGCGTCCTGGTCATGCAGCGCGTCCACGAGTCCGACCTCGCAGGACATCTTCTGAGGCAGGGCGGGTGGGAGCTTCTTCGCCTCCCCGCCGAACGCGACGAGAAGCGGTGCCGGACCTCGATCGGCTGGGAAGACCCGCGCGAGAAGGAGGGCGAGCTTCTCTGGCCCGACCGGTTCGGCGCGAAGGAGATCGCGGACCTCAAGACTCAACTTGGGACGTACGGCTCGGCCGGGCAGCTTCAGCAAATCCCGTCCCCGGCCTCCGGCGGGCTCTTCAAGCGCGACTGGTTCCGCTACTACGAACGCGGCCTGGACAAGGTCCGCCTCGGCACCTTGGAACTCGGGCTCAGCGCGTTCTCGCGCTTCTGCACCGTGGACTTGGCCACCTCGACGAAGACGAGCGCAGACTACACCGTCATTGCCACGTGGGGCCTCTATCACGGCCGCCCGCACGAATTGGTCCTCCTCGACCTCGACCGCCGCCGCCTCGAAGGCCCCGACATCATCCCGGCGATCGAGAAGGCGATGCAGGCGTGGCGCGTCTCCTACGTGGGCATCGAGAAGACCGGCTTCCAGCTCTCCCTCGTCCAGCAGGCGCGGCGCGAGGGCATCCCCGTCCGCGAGATTGAGACGGACAAGGACAAGATCGCCCGGGCAATGGGCGCAACGCCGCACATGGAAGCGGGGCACGTCTGGTTCCCCGCGGGCGCCGCCTTCCTGGGCGACCTTGAGCACGAGTTGCTCACCTTCCCGCAGGGCGACCACGACGACATGGTGGACTGCCTCAGCGCCGCCGTGCTGCAGCTCGCCAAGTCCTCGGGTTGGTCCATCTTCGATCTGAACACGGACGGCTGGGAGCGCGTGAGGGAGGAGCGCGACCCATGGGACGAACGTGACGACCCCCTCGCCGGCTACCGCGTCCGAAATCCCTTCGACGGGCTCGTACCTCCCGGCAATCCGTTCGACGACTTCTTCAAGAACACCTCCGCCAGGATCGTCCGGCCCGGCGAGTTCTACCGCTGAAGACCGCTCCCGATCTGCAACTTTCTGCAACATCGCCGTTGCACGTTCTCGGGCGATTTCAGCCTGTGGCGATCAACACAAGTCATTGACATGCAATATGTTAGGTGGCGGGAGACTCGACTGAGGCCCTCCTGCCAGACCCCCGGACTCTGTTGCAGAACGCCCGTTTCCCTCGGGAGCGCGCTCCTTCCCCCTCGGGAAAGTGGCTCAAAACGGGGAGAAAACGGCCTGAAACCGCCCTGGACCGGGGAGATTTGTGCGCATTATGAAGGTAATGCGCAAATTACTGACAATTGCAATTCACGGGCGCGACAATGCCCGAAGCTCGGCAATGCGATTCTTGATCTCAATTGGGAATTCGCTCTCCAGCATTGATTTTGCGACTCTTCGAATCGATTCTGGAGAAGCATCTGAGCCTGCGAATTCAGGGTACAGCCGATCAAGGACCCACTTGCTCTCGACCGCAATTGGCTTCCCACTCGCCACGCGAGTAGCCCAGTCGCGTCTGAATCCTTCAATCGAGCTCACAATTGCAGATTCCTCTCTACCCCAAGCTCGCGCCAGCACCTTTGGAACAAGAACATAATCGTCAATGCACTCACGCTCAAGAGTAAACGCAATTCCGCCAAAATCCTTCGCGACATTTCGCGCATTTGCTTCGGCAATTGCCCCCGCCTTTGCCTTGTTCCGTGTGTCGCCGTCGAGTGAAGAACAGACTGTTGGGCGCACATTCAAGTTCCTAAGGAAATCGGACTCGGCATAGAAGCCAATGTTGGTGAATCCCCTGGTGTCTATTGCAATACAGTCCGAGGACATGCCGAACGTTGCAAACCAGGAATTCCATACGGCCGCATCATCGTCGCCTTCTACGAGCAGAAGGAGCCGGTGGTTCATTGAGTCGGCGAACGAGAGTCCTAGGTCGGCGATGAGGCTCTTGACATTGGCCTCAGTCATCTGTTCTACAGAGGGTGAAGAGACGCGGAATAGAGAATCAAACTACGCGGCTGAGATTACTGCAGGCGAGTGAGTGCAGACAATCAGCTGTCGCCCAGCAGCGGCGCGCTCGAGAATAGGGAGGATCTCGCGCTGAAGCTTTGGATGAAGGCCGCGCTCTGGCTCCTCGATCATCACTATGCCGGTCGAGAACAAGATTTCGCCTAGCATCACGAGGATCTCCCGGTGGCCACTGCCGAGCCACGCGGAGTTGAACTTCTCCTTCTTATTGACTTCAATGTCATATAGACCATTGCGCTGAACTACGCGCAGGTTGTTGAACTCTGGGAACACGGAATGGAATTGCCGTTCCAGGACATCTACTACATCAGAGAGGCTCTGGGTGCGTTCAACAGAGTGAGCGTGCAGTTTGCGAAGCAGTGTGCTTCCGTCGCGCAGATACGGCACTCCTGCTTGATAATCAGTCGATCCGAGTGTGCGTTCGGCGGGAATCAGAGTCGCAAAAGTTGCGATGCGATTCTCCAGTACGGCCGAGAGTTTTGTGGCGTGGGCTCCGAGCCATGCTTGCTGTTCAGGAGTGAATTGCACTTGCATCGGACGCGTTGGCTGAGAGCTCGGTACATACGTCCTACTGATTCGGAAAGTGCCTCCGGACCAGCCCCTGTCTCCGCCAAGCGTTAGCTTGAGGTCATCATTGAGTGCGCTTACATCGGCTTCTTCAACCTCTAGTACCCCGTGGACCTCTGGTGCTCCACGCTGACAGAGCAATTGAGCCAGGGCGGGACGTCCATTGGTGAGCTGAACCTCGCCTTGGCTTGCTCCGCAGCACAGAAACTGGATCGCGCGTAGCACGCTTGATTTTCCGCTGCCGTTCGAGCCTACTAGCGTCGTCAGGTCTCTGAGCGTGATGGTTCCAGTAGAGATCGAGCGATAGCGTGGAATCGAAATCTCGCGTAGCCGCATGAATTGACTTAGGCCTTTCGGTGTCTAGAGTTGGGAGATCAGTAATTCATCTGCTAACGATAGCGCAATGCAATCCGCTGCGCCAATTAACTACCTGGCTGTTCTGGGAAGTCAGACTCGTCCCATCTGGTAACTGGTGAATCCATTTCTTGCGAATCTGCTGATTCCGCTACAGGTGGAGTGACTTTATGTTGAAAATGCCCCGGGCGTCGCAGAGCGGTAAGGATCAGGGTAGTGAGATTTGGGAGGGAAATCGGCGCCCGGGGCGTATCGCGATGCCCGCCATGGTGTTCGAGTTAGAGAGAGCGTGCGGAGGGGTGCTGAGTACGCGCAGGGAATCCGAGACCCTGATAGCACCCGCAGGCCAATATCGCCCACGGCACCCCTCCCCGAAGGCCGAGATTCTTACCGGGCAGCCTGGGTTGGTGCAAGCGGAAAGTGGCGTGGTCCTGGAGAGGGCGCCCCGGAGTGAGGGTGGCGAGGTCGAGGTCGTGTGGCTCGCGAAGAACGCACTCGTCGGTGGGCACGTTCGAGTCAGCGCGCTTCCTGGGCGTGCTTCTTGGCCTTGTCGAGGACCTCGACCAGGGCGTCGTTCAGGTTGCTCATGGCGCGGACCAGGGTGGCGGCGACGTCCGGCGGCAGGGTGGGCAGCGCGGCGCGGGCGATGTCGATCTGGTCGCGGAGGGCGGCGTCGAGGTTCTGGATCTGGCGCTCGAGCGCGGCTGCAGCTGCTCTGCGCTCCGGCTCGTCAGCGGGCATGCGCGATTCCTCAGGCGAGCGATTCCAGGGAGCGGCGGTGATCTGCGGGCTGGCCGGCTGATGCCTGCCGGGATCGCGACAATGGCCCTCCCTGCGGCGATGATCCTGCCGCGGGGAGTGGGGCCGATTCAAGCGAAATGGCGCGCGCAAGGCGCGGCTACGCGCGGTCGTGGGGTCTCTGGCGATGGTGCTCGACGATCTCGGGGCCGAAGCGGCGGAGGCATTGGCGGGTGGCCGAGCCTGATCCGCACATCCGCGGCCCAGCATGACCCGGCTCCGTGTGGACCAGTTTGGAGCGGCTACAGGCCGTGTTCCTGGAATTCGGACTTCAGCGGCCCGGCGCTCGGCTGCGTCGCAGTAGCTCTCGCTCCTCGCGTCCAGGGAGCCAATCCGCTCCGGGAGGGGCCTCCTGATCCACGGCGCGGCGTGGGTGTCGCGCAGTTGCCGCCTGAAAACTGGCCAGCGGAGCCCCTCCCGGGCGGGCGAGAGGATGCCAGCAGCGGGCGGCGGGGCGCAAGGGTGAAGCTGTGCGGGAGGCGGCGCCGCCGAGGCTGGGCCGCGGGGTCTTTGGCCATTCGTGCACCTCCGGCGCGCCCC
>JABWAY010000305.1 GCA_013360825.1 Candidatus Brocadiia bacterium
CCACCAGCGCACGAATCCCCGCCAGGTCCCCCGGCACGCTCGACCCCCCGGGGACCGGAAGCGCCGCGCGCAGGGTCCCGAGCGGGCGCCGGCAGGCCTCGATGTTCGCGCGGACCTCGGCCTCCGTGCTCCGCATCCGCGCCCCCAACCCGGGAAACAGGATGATGTCGAACCCCGCCATCCGCTGGAGAAGCGTCAGCACCGCCGACTCCACGCCGAATCCGGGGGCGCGCGAAACCGACGCGACCATGTCGAAATGCGCGAGCAGCGGGACGCGGGCCCACTCGCGGACATACCGCGCCGCGGGAAGACCGAGCGGCAGCGCGTTCAGCATCAGCGTGTTCGCGCCTCCCGCCAGCGCCGCATCATGGTGCGGCCGGAGCCGCGCAATCTCATCCGTGATGTTCGAGACGTAGATCTTCTTCTCCCCCGTCTCCGCCTCCGCCCGCCGCCGCGCCTCGCCGCACAGCCGCGCCCGCTCCGCCAGCGGCGACCACACCGCGTCCGCCAGCTGCTCGTCGTCCTTGCACGCATCCAGCCCCCCGCGCCACGCCGCTTCCGCCAGCGCCGCGAACGACGCCGGGTCGAGGCCGACGTTCGGCTTGACCACGCCGAATAGAAACGGCCGCGCCTTCACCCCGAACGACGCGCGCAGCCCCTCCACGCCGAACTGCGGCCCGGGAAATCGATTCGCGTAGGCGTCCGGAACCTGGAGATCCGTGAGGCGGATCGTGGCGATCCCCGGCGTGAAAAATGTGCCTTCGCCCAGAAGCGTCGTCAGGAGCATCCCGAAATTCGCGCCGAAATTCCCGGCGGGGAGCGCGACGACGACCTCGGCGGTCGCGAACGGCCCCGGGCCGTCGAAAGGGGAGGGGTGAAGCGGGGCGGGGGAGCTCCGGAGGGTGCGGAGCGCCACGACCTTGGCGCCGTGCCGCGGGCGGAAATCTTCGGTGACGCCGGGGCGGGCCCACTGCGCGGTGCTCTGCTCGCGGCAGAGGTCGGCGGCGGCCTCGCGGGGCTCGCGCTCGGTTTCGAAGACGTAGGTGGCGAAGAGCCAGTTCCCGTCCTCGAGTCGGGCGCGGTCGGCGAACCAGGCGGGGTCGGCGGTCATGGGGTCCCCCGGATGCAGAGGGAGACGGCGCGGCGGCGGGGGCCGTCGCACTCCACGAAGAACACCGCCTGCCAGGTCCCGAGATCCAGTTTTCCGCCGCGGACGAGGAGGGTCTCGGAGGCGCGGAGGGAGAGTGCGGCGAGATGGGCGTGGGCGTTTGCCCGGCCGTCGACGGTGTCGCGATCGTGTGCGTATCCCGCTCCCGGGGGGCACATCCGGGCGATCCAGCGTTTCATGTCTTCCTGGAGTCGCGGTTCGCGTTCGTTGACGGCGATCCCGCCGGTCGTGTGCCGCGTCACGACGGTCACCGTCCCCTCCGCGATCCCCGCCCGCGCAACCGCCGCCCTGACGCCGTCGGTGAGGTCCACGAACTCGACCCCTTCCCGCGTCTCGAAATCCACATCCTCGATCACCTGTTTCACGCCCCAAAGCTAGCCCATCCTCCTCCCCCCGAACCACCTTTTCCCCTTTCTCTTTTCTCTTCTCTGTTTTCCGTTTTCCGTTTTCCCTGTCCTCTCTTCCCCTTCCCCCTTTCCGGGAGCTCCCCCCACATGCGCGCCTCCATCCTCTACCCCGCTTCCTACGCCCTCGCCTCCGTCCAGCTCGAACAGGGCGAACAGCTCCGCATGGAATCCGGCGCCATGGTCGGCCACTCCCCGACGATCGAGATCGAGGCCAAGATGGAGGGCGGGTTCCTGAAATCCCTCGGCCGCGCCGTCCTCGGCGGCGAGTCGTTCTTCATCACCCGCGCCACCGCGAACACCGGCCCCGGCGAAATCCTCCTCGCCCCCTCCGCCCCGGGAGACATCGTCACCGTCCCCCTCAACGGCGGCGGACTCATCGTCCAGCGCGGCTGCTACCTCGCCAACTCGACCGGCGTCGAGGTCGATACGAAATGGGGCGGCTTCAAGGGCGCCTTCACCAGCGGCGGCTTCTTCTGGCTGCACCTTCACGGCCAGGGCGCGGCCTTCGTCGCTTCGTTCGGCGCGATCCACCGCCGGACGCTCGCCCCCGGCGAACACTACATCGTCGACACCGGCCACATCGTCGCGTTCAGCGACACGATCCAGTACCAGGTCCGCAAGGCGGCGAAAGGTTTCCTCAACACCGCCACGACGGGCGAATGGCTGGTCGCGGAGTACGTCGGTCCCGGCGAGCTGCTGATGCAGACCCGGCAGGCCCCGGCCTTCGCGCAGTGGATGGCGCCGTACCTGCCGACGAAGGGGTCGTCGTAGGGGGGCGGCGGCGGGAAGGCGATCCGCCGGGGAGGAGACGGATTTTTCGAAGATTTTCCCCGGGGGGTCGGAAACGACGGCAACTCCCGGAGCCGCTTCTGCTTGCGTGTGGCGGGCGCGGAGCGGGACTTCCGGGGATGTGATCCGGCGGGGCGACTGCTCACGGACGATCCAGGACCCAACTCATTCGTGGTGAAGAAGTTCCGTCGCCCCCCCCCCCCCCCCAAGCCGATGTTTTCTTTTGCGCAGTCGGCCTTGAAGCTGACGATGGAGCGGTGTATCTGTTCTCACGTCAGATTTGAAGTCGGGAGTGAGGGGGCTCTCGGAGTTCCGGACCCAGTGTGGGCGGAAGCTCCGTGGCCGCGCCGCGCTCCGGCCTGTCGGGAGACTGCGATGCCCAGCTGAGGTCGACGTCAGCCGCCGATCGTCCGACCCGAGGTGTTCCCCAATTTGCGGAACCGCTGCGCCCGTCGCGCATCGGCCCGCCCGGCCCTGATAAGGAGTCCCGCGATGCCTTTGACCAACACACAAGCCCTGCTGTTGTCCAACGACGCGTTTCTCCAGGGGCTGACCGAGAACGAGCCCAGACGGATCCAGATGTCCCACGTGCTGGAGTTCTTCGAGATCGACGGTGACAAATTGACGATCCCGCGCGTGACGTCGGCCAATCTCGGGACCGCGATCTTCGATGCCGGCGGGACGGCGGTGAGCGACACTCCCGCGGTTCCGACTTCTCCCAACCCGACTTTCTCACTGAAGCTGCTCATCAGCATGGTGAAGACGAACCAGACGGCGCAGTACACGATGTCGAACGTCAACAATCAGGAGAAAGTCGCTCTTGCAGCGGCGGTGCGCCGGATGACGTACCAGTTCTGGACGGCGTTCAATACGGGAAACGAGGGGACGAACCCGCAGGAGTTCAACGGACTGCGGCAGCTGGTCGTCGCGGGCCAGACGGTGACGGCGAACGGCGGGGCCGGGGGAGTGCCGACGCTGGCCGAATTCGACCAGCTGATCGGCAAAGTGAAGGCAAGCGACGGGCATCCGACGGTGCTCTACACGAGCCGCAAAGGGCTCGAGGCGCTGAAGAAGGCGCACTACAACCTGAACTCGGTTCCCTCGGAATACATGGACTGGGAGGTTCCGCGGCCGGGAGGAGGGACCCGGACCGTGAGGACGCTCTGCTGGGAGGGAGTCCCGGTGATCGTGGACGACAGCGTTCCCAACGACGAGCAGCCAGGCGGAACGAGCACGTCCGTGTACGCGCTCGCGCTCGGTCGCGAGGGGCTTCACGGCATCGTCCCCCGCGGAACGCGCGAAAGCATGTTCCGGGTTTCGAAGTCGCTCGTCGACGGGAAGGCCCAGGATCAGCAGATCGTGTCCTGGGCGGTCGGACTCGCCCTGGCGAGCGAGCAGGCGATCGCGCGACTCGAGAAGGTCGCGAGTTCCTAGGCCGCGACGATGCCCCTCTCGAACACGCAGGCTTCCCTGCTCTCCGATGAGCAGTTGCTCTCGAACCTCGTCGAGAACGAGCCGAAGCGCATCCAGTTCGCGCTGCGGTTTCCGTTCTACGCGATCGGCGGAGACCGGCTGACCGTGCCCAGAGTCACGGCCGCGAACCTGGGGACGGCGGTCTGGGACGAGGGTGGTTCGGCGATTTCCGATACGTCCGCGGTCCCGTCGAGCCCGAATGTGACCTTCCCTCTCAAGCTGGTCGCGACTTCGTTCAAGGTGAATGATACGGCGGAAGCCCTGATGTCTTCCGTGAACGACCAGGTCGAGACTCAGTCTGTGGCTGCGATCAAGCGGCTCTACTACAAGTTCTGGGGGACGTTCAACACGGGGAACAGCTCGCTCAACCCGGAAGAGTTCGACGGATTGCGGCAGCTGGTGTCGAGCGGACAGACGCTGACGGCACGGGACGGGGCGGGTGGTATTCCGTCGCTCCGTGAGCTCGATCAACTGGTCGGGAAGATCACGGCCAATGGCGGACGGCCCCACGTCCTGTACACGAGTCGCAAGGGTGCGGAGTCGATCCGCCGGGCATACTACAGGGCAGGGATCACGCCGGAGATGAAGGCGACCACTTCGGAAGACGTGGACGGGAGTCGTCGGGAGATTCCCGGACTGGCTTTCGACGGCATCCCGGTCGTGGTGGACGATCTGGTCCCGAACGACGAAGGGTCGGGGAGCCAGACTTCGATCTATGCGCTGGTCGTCGGCCGGGAGGGACTCTACGGGGTGATTCCCCGGGGGTTCGGGGGACGGATGTTCCGAATTCAGGCGGGCGATGTGGACGGAAAGGGGCAGCGGTCCTGGGTCGTCTCATGGCCCGTATCGGTCGCCCTCGAGAGCCAGTCTGGCGTCGCGCGTCTTCAGAAGGTCGGTTAGAAGGAGAGTTTCATGCCGGGCGGGTCCGAGGCGTACTTTCTGGAGGCGTTCCGGCTCGCGGACCGCGGGGGGGCCTATGCCTCCGCGAAGTCCGGAAGGCGGTTCGCGGCCTCGCACCAGTCGCCCGGGACGGCGGTGACAGGGCAGACGTCCTTCGCGGCGACGACGCCCACGTTTCTGGTCAGCCAGTCGGCTGGTCCGAAGCGGGTCGTGCTCTCGGCGATGAGCCTGTCC
>JABWAY010000306.1 GCA_013360825.1 Candidatus Brocadiia bacterium
GGCGCGATGTCGTCCTCCACCACGCGGCCGACGGCGCCGCCGCCGCGGAGTTCCGCGACGTCCGCGCGTTCGCCCTCACCTCGCGCCGCATCGCCGCCCTCACGGGCGACGACGCCGTCGTCTTCGATCCCGACGGCTCCCGCGAACTCCTCCGCGTGCGCGCCCCCCTCGCCCGGTCCGTCGCCCTCTGCGCCAACAACTCCGTCCTCCTCCTCGGCCAGAATCCGCTCGAGTCGTGGAACATCTCCCGGAACCGGAGAAACTGGCGCCTCGACATCGGAGCGGCCCCCCTCGCCCTCGCCGCCCAGCCCGCCGGGGAATGGCTCGCCGCTCTCCTCCCCTCCGGCGACCTCGTCCTCGTCGACTCCGTCGGCGACGAAATCCTCCGCCTCGCCGGCGTCGAATCTCCCGATCACGTCGCCTTCACCGCGGACGGCTCCTCCCTCCTCGCCGGCTCCGACGGACGCCCCCGCATCTGGACGCTCGCCCGCCGCCCCGCCGCCGTGTCGTTCGCGCGCGAAGCCGGCCCCGTCATCGCCGCCCCGGCCGGCGCACGCTGGTGCGTCCTCACGCGCACGGGCGCCGATCTCTACGAGGGAGACCGCTTCGCCCTCTCGTTCCCCGGCGCCACCTCCGTCGCCTTCCTCCCCGACGGAGCGCTCGCCGTCGCGGCCCCGGAAGGCGTGCGCCTCTGGGACGGCCGCTGGACCGGCGTCGTCTCGGAAACGGGGACGCTCGTCGCCGTCTCCCCTGACGGCCGCCGGATCGCCGTCGCCACCGGCCCGCGCCTCGGTCTCTTCGAACGCCCCTGACCCCCGCCCGGCCTCATGCGTCGAGCGAGTGGCGTCTCCAGCCCTGACGGTCCGACAGGTCGATCCAGACCGACGTCGCCACGATCGACCTCCCGGCGGCCAGCGCACCCGACAGCGCCGGCGCGTTGTAGGCGTGGATGCGACCCGCCTGCCAGACCGCCTTCGACCGGTCCATCTCCCGGGCCGCCAGCGCCCGCAGGGCCCTCCCGATTCCTCTCCCCCGCCGCCCGCCCGCAACGATGACGTCGTCCACCGTGTGCGCCGGTACGTCCCAGTGCGGCGCCTCGGCGAGCTGCCAGCCGACCAGTCCCACCGTCGCCCCGCCCTCGCGGAGCGAGATCACGCCGCCGGTCCGGAGATTCGCGCGCATCATGTCCGCATCCGCGTACTCCGCGATGTTCGGGTGCGCGTCACGGTGGTCGGCGTGCAGCCGGCGATAGTCCTCCATGAACTCCACCGTGCTCTCCTTCACGCACTCCAGCCCCGCGGGAACCTCCGCCGCGGACGCCTCCGGCAGCGGTCCCAGCGTGTCCACCGCGTCCAGGTGCCACAGGTCTCCCGGCATCGCGTCCCCCCGCCGGTCCCCCCAGAGCGGAAACCGGATCGCCGAGGCGCCGCTCTCCGCGAACGCCCCCCGCATCTCGTCCACCAGCGGCGCCGCATCGGCCGCCCGCGACCCGGACGGAAGCGAGTGCGCGAGGACCTGCACGTACCGCCGCTTTTCCCGCGGATCCCAGCGCAGCACCGCGAGGGCGCGGAGGCCGCGGGAGGATGTTTCGCGGGCGGAGAAGCGATCGAGGGGTTCGTCGGGCTGCCGGACGTCCTTCCAGACCGAGTCCCGGATCGTCTCGTCTTCGAAAGGCACCAGGTGGGCCATCAGGCGCCAGGCGGTGCGCGCCGCGTCGAACGGCGATTCTCCGCCGAGAGGCCAGGCGCTCCAGTTCCAGCGCGCGGCGCGCATCGCCTGCTGGACGAGGGAGTCCTGGCGGAGCGGGAACCGGGCGACCTGGCGGAGCGATCCGTCGACCAGGATTTCCTGGTGCAGGATTTCCGAGAACTCGAGGACGACGGGGGGACGGAGGACCGCGATCGCGCGATCGCGGATCCGCTCCGCTTCCTGGCGGTCCTTCCCCCGTCCCAGGACCATGCGCGGGGTGATCTTCTCCGGGTGCATCGGCTTGCGGAGCGACTCGAGGAATTCGGCGCTGTCCGCGTCGGGCATGAGCCAGACGTTCCGTTCGCCGACGATCTTGACGGTGTCGAAGCGGATGAGGCTGCGGAAGGCGGTGCCCGCGGTCCGGGAGACCGCGACGGCGGAGACCTGTGATCCCTCCTCCGGGTAGACGAGGAGGATGTGGGGAGGGATCCTGCCGACGGAGAGGTCGAACTCCCCCTGGAGGGATTCCACCGGATCGCGGTGGGCCTTGTCGATCACGAACAGGACATTGCGGTCCGAAGCCACGGTTGTTCCGCCTAAGGAGGACTGGGACGGGATTCTGCCATGCCGCGGCGGATTCCGGCGAGCGTCCGGGTGCGGTCCGCCCGCGGGGGACCGCCGTGCTCCCCGCGCCGCGGTGCCGGACCCGACCGAACCCGCCGCTGCCGCCTCAGGGCGCCGCCGCGGGAGCCCCGCGGAACAGAGTCCGCGATTTCGCGAGAACCCGGTCCATCGTGTCGCCGCCCATCGCCCGGATCGAGATGCGCGCGGCGATCGCGCGCGCCGCGTCCCGGAACGCCTTCGCCTGCAGACTGTCCGGCTGCGCCTTCACGATCGGCACCCCGTCGTTCTCCGCGAACCGGATCGCGGCGTCGAGCGGGATCTCGCCGAGGAACGGAAGGTTCATGCGCACCGCCGCATCCTTCGCCCCGCCGTGCCCGAAAATGTCCGTCGCGCCGCTGCAGTGCGGGCAGATGAAGCGCGACATGTTCTCGATCACGCCGAGCACGGGGGTGTTGAGTTTCGCGAACATCGAGATCGCCTTGGTCGCCACGAGAAGCGCGACATCCTGCGGCGTCGTCACGACGACCGCCCCGCTGAGCGGCATCTGCTGGCAGAGCGTGAGCTGGATGTCGCCCGTGCCGGGCGGCAGGTCGATGATCATGTAGTCGAGCTCGCCCCACGACACGTCGTTCAGGAACCGCCCGACCACCCCGGCAAGGATCGGGCCGCGCACCACCATCGCTTCCTGCGCAGGCAGAAAAAACCCCCAGCTCATCACCGACAGCCCCAGCCGCTGGATCGGGATCGCGCGCCCGTCCGGACCCGCCTCCGGGAACATCCCCTGCACGCCCACGATCAGCGGAATCGACGGCCCCATCACGTCGAGGTCCATCAGCCCCACCTTCGCGCCGTCCAGCGCCAGCGCCAGCGCGAGATTCGCCGCGACCGTCGATTTCCCGACCCCACCCTTGCCGCTCGCCACCGCCACCACGTGCTTGACCCCGGAGAGCGCCCCCGTGCTCCGCGGCACCGCGCGCACCTGGGCCGTGAATTCCACCGTGACTCCCGTCACGCCCGGGATCGCCCCCACCTTCGCCGCCACGTCCCCCCGGATCCGGTCCTTCAGCGGACACGCCGGCGTCGTCAGCTCGACATGCACCGTCACCGCGCCGCCCGCCGTGTCGACTCCCTTGATCATGTTCAGCGACACAAGATCGCGGTCCAGCTCGGGATCGTTGACCGTCTTCAGCGCATCCATCACCAGCGACTTGAGGTCAGGCATCCGCCCTCCTTTCGGGCCCGGAAGCGTACCCGATCGCGCGCTCCCCCGCCAGCCGCGGCACTTCCCGCCCGGCCCCTCGCCCACTACACTCCCGGGAATGTCCAATCCCGACAACCGCGTCCTCTGGGACGGCCAGCGCCGCGGCTGGCTCGAGTCCTGGTACTTCATCATCCACGATCTCGCGACGCGGGACGCATTCTGGCTCCGCTACACCCTCGTTTCGCCGCTCGAAGGGCCCGCCTTCGCCGGGTTGTGGGCGTTCGCGTTCCCTCACGACGCCCCGCCGGTCGCGGTCCGCGAGATCTTCCCCGAGGGGGAATTCTCGGCGGATCCGTTCGAGTTCCTCGTCCGGATCGGCCCCGGCACCCTCCGCGCCGACAACGCGACCGCCCGCATCGGCACGGGCGTCCGCGCCGCCTGGAACCTCCGCTACAAGCACTACCCCGTCACCTACTGGGCCGCGCCCCCCCTCGTCCGCGCCTTCTCGGCCGCCTCGTTCTCCATCCCCACCCCGCGCACGCGCTTCACGGGCACCCTCGTCATCGGCGACCGGAGCTGGACGCTCGACGGAGCTCCCGGCTGCCAGGGACATTTCGCCACCCCTTCGATCGGCAGGGGCTGGACCTGGGCCCACGCGACGGAATTCGACGAGGGAGTCGGGTTTGCGGAGGCCGTCTCCCCGAGTCCCGGCCTCATGGCCTCCGTCGGCGTCGCGTTCGACGGCCGGACCTGGGAAGGAAACACCCTGGCCACCATCCCGGCCGGGCGCGTCGAGGGGACGGACTGGAAGCGCACGTTCCGGGCGGAGACGGCGGAGGGGCCGGTGACCTGGGAGATCGAGGCGGACCCCGCGCGCACGGCCGGCCTGGAGTATGCGGACCCCTCGGGGAGCAGGATCTACTGCTACAACACGCTCCTCGCCTCCTCCGTCCTCCGCGTCGGCGACCGGACGCTGCACTCGCACCGCACCACCGTCCTCGAGATCTCCTCGGAGCTGCCGCGGCTCGACGTTCCTCTTCTGCTCCGGGCGGCCGAGGCGCCGGGTCCGCGGCCGGCGCACTGAGCGCCGGCGGCGCGCGGAACGGGAATCTGAGAAGCGCTGAATCCGGGCGCGCGCGGCGTGTGTATCATCCGGACGTGACCCATCCCGGAGAGACCCGATGAAGCCTTCGCACGCCGCCGTCCTCGCCGTGCTGGTGGTCCTGGCCGCGACCGTCGCCGCGCAGGGGTTTTTCCTGCGCCGCCAGGACCAGCGTCTTCGCGACCTCGAATCCGCCCAGGCCCGCCTGGCAACCCCCGAGGGGGTCGAGGAAACGCTGCGCCGCGCCGGAATCGATCCTGCGCGCGTTGCCGGAGCGTCGGCGCCCGCGGCGGTCGCGGCCGAGGC
>JABWAY010000307.1 GCA_013360825.1 Candidatus Brocadiia bacterium
CTCCGGCCGCCGTCGAGGAGGAACTGATCGCCCGCTGCCTCCGCGCCCTCGAGAACCGCGCCGCGGGCCGCCCCCTCGTCGCCCCCTCCCGCACCCCGCGCTGAACCCGCCGCGCGGCCCCTACCCGAAGATGATCGGGAGGTTCGTCTTCTCGCTCTTCTCCGCCAGCTTCCGGATCACCAGGAACCCGAACTTGATCCAGAACGTCCCGCTTACATCCATGAACGTCTCGATCTTCGCAATCTCGCGCTCGTCCGCATCCATGAAATCCACCATCTTCTGCATCCGGAACGTCTTCTCCACCTTCAGCACCGTGTTGATCTCCGCCAGCTCCCGCAGCAGCCCGCCGCTCGATCCCACCGGGATCGGCTCCGTGCCGTCCGCGTTCACCCAGACCGGCTCCTCGAAATCCACCGGCCAGTAGTAACTGTTCCGCTCCCGGTGCCTCAGCAGGTTCGGAAACCGCGTCTCCGCCGTCTTCCCGACCATCACCTGCGCCAGGTCCGTCCCCTCCAGCTTCGCCGCGTACTTCTTCAGGTCCGTCAGCACCCCCGTCCGGTCGATCATCAGGTGCGCCGCCGGCTTCACCCCGCCTTCCTCAGGCCAGTACGGAACCTCCAGCCCCGCCGCCGTCAGCGCCGACGACACCCCCTCGATCAGCTTCTCCATGCGCTTCCGCACACGCCGGGACTCGAAAAACCCGGCGTCTTTATGCAGCGCCACCTCGTTCCACGGATTCTCCACCCGTGCATCGAAGGCGCGACGTGCCGGAAGTGTCTTTGAATCCGCCATGGTGCCTGTCTAGTCCTTCTTGAACGGCCGGCCAAACCGGCTGGTCGGTCCCTGGGTGGGCCTCTTCAGGCGGTCCGAAGTGCCGCCCGACCCTCCCCGGGCCGGAGGGCTGGGGGGCTTCGATCCGAAACGGCGTGAGGGAGGATTTGCGCCGCCGGAGGCGGGACCGGCCCCGAAGGTCGGCCGGCTCACGCTGTCCGGATTGAACTGGAGGGATTTCATTCCTTCCCACTGGCCGCGCATGTCCTCGATCGCCTCCCGCGGCGTCTGATACCGGATCTCCTTGTCCTTCGCCATCAGCTTCTCGAGGAAAAAATGCATGTGGCGCGAGATCTTCCCGGACTTCGTTTCGCTCGTCTGCAGATCCTGGAGCACCTGGGCGGCCATGACCTCCATGTTGTCCCCGCCCTTGAACGGCACGTCGCCGAGCACCATATGGTACAGCGTGGCGCCCAGCGAGTAGAGGTCGCTGCGGACATCGATCGACGCCTGACCCTGCGCCTGCTCGGGAGACATGTACTGCGGCGTTCCCGACGTCGTCCCCTCCGGTTCCTCCTGCGATCCGATCGGCTTCGCGAAGCCCAGGTCGATCAGTTTCACGTCGTCCTCCGGCGTGACCAGGATGTTCTCGGGCTTGATGTCCCGGTGCACGATTCCCTGCTTGTGCGTGTACTCCACCGCTTCCGCGACCTGGATCGTGTAGCGAAGCGCCTGCTCCTCGGTGACCGGGCCGTTCTTCTCCACGATCTCGCGCATCGAGGGGCCGTCCACGATCTCCATCGCGAAGTATTCGAGCCCGTTCACGCGCCCGTGCTGGAACCCCTTGACCAGGTGCCGGTGGTCGAATTTCTCGAGCAGTTCGGCTTCGCGGTGGAACTGGGCGACGAAACGCGGGTTCGCCATGTGCGTGGGTTTCATGATCTTGAGCGCCACCTCGGCGCCGTCCATGGCGTCCACCGCGCGGTAGACCAGCGCCATCCCACCCGTCCCGAGTTTCGCGCCGATCTTGAATCCGGGGATCGGATCCCCGGGGAACGTCTTCGTCCCGGGGCCGCCCTGGTCCTGGACGAGCAGCTGGTACTGCTGCGGGGTCATGGCCTTGGATTCGAGGAGGACCTTGAAGAGCGGGACCTGCTGTCCCTGCTTGGCGAGGATGTCCTGCCGGGCCATGGCAGGACCGAGCTGCTCCTTGGTGAGGAAGCCCGCCTTGACGGCCTTGACGGCAAGTTCGACTTCTTCTTTGGTGGCCACGCCGTCTCCCGGTGGGGGTGAGAAAAAAGTCTAGCACGGTGCGGTCGGCAGCGGCAACAGTGCTGACCGGTGTTGAGGGGGAGTATTTCAGGCGGCGCGGGAGGCCTCTGGGGAAATGGAGGAGATTCCCGGCTCTCCCGTGCGTGGGCGGGAGCGTTGTATCGAGGCGGCCTGCGGGGTTCAGGGGCAGGAGGGTTTTGGACCTCGTGCCGAAGGGATCGTGCACCCGAATTCAAGGCGACGCCGATCAGGGGCGGGGTGGAAGCCGGGGTGTCCCCGGGGCGGCTGCCCCCGTCTTCCGGAGGGCCCCCTTGAATGATAATCGGGTTGGGGCCGGATCGAGCGTGTTCGGTGGATGTCAGGGTGGTGGTCCGGGGAGGGCGGCCCGGTGAATCTTCTGCCGGGACTGCGGGAATCCGGCCTCCAGAGGAGTCATAATACATTGGTGCGACACATCTTATGGAAATCTGACGGATTCTCTCCGGCACTGCGGACACTCCGCGACAAGTAGGATAGAATTACCACCCGGACTTTCCCCACCTCCGCCGACCCACCCTCGCAGGTAAATCATGCGCCACGCACGCTCCCTCCTCTTCAGCGAGCCCACGCTGAAGCTGGAGGTGCTCACCACCCCGCTCAACCGGTTGAATGTCTCGCTCGGGAATTCGATCTTTCCCGGGTACATCCGACGCCTCTACCGCGAACTCGACGCGGCCGGCCTCGCCTTCCGCCCTCGCTTCTACGTCTCCACCGGGTACGGCACCGTCGAGGGCTCGCTCAACGTCGGCCTCGGGTTCTACGACGCCAGCGAGCGGCTCCGCGACCTGAATGAGGAATTCCGCGGCTGGCGCTATCCGCACCGGGAGATCGTCTCGATCTTCCGCCATGAGGCCGGACACGCCTTCTGCTACTCGTACCGCCTCTACAGGGACGAGAAATTCCGCCGCCTGTTCAACGTCCGCGGCCACTTCTTCCGCACCTACCCGCTGCGCGATCACTTCAATCCGAACCCCTGGTCGCGCCAGTTCGTGAACCTGAACGGGGACCACTACGCGCAGAAGCACCCGGACGAGGATTTTGCGGAGACGTTCGCGGCGTGGCTCGGATGCCGCTCCCGGTGGCGCGTGTCGTTCCGGCACAAGTCGGGTGCTCTGAAGAAGCTGCACTATGTGGAAGGCGTCGTCCGCCGGTTCGCCCGCACGGCGCCGGATCCCGTGCGCGACACCATCCACGAGCCGCTCCACGAAATGCAGGAGACGGTCGGCCGCTTCTTCCGCGCGAAGACGGGCGCGCTCAAGCGCCGGGCCACGGGGTATGTGGATCCGGACCTGCTGGAGATGTTCGAACTGCGGCGCCGCCGCCGGCGGGTCTGGGACGCGTTCGACGTGATCCGCGCCTCGCGCCGGAGGCTTCTCCGGGACGTGACGCGCTGGGCGGGGGTCGAGGAATCGGTGGTTCGGGAGCTGATCGCGAAGGTGGAGCTGCGGGTTTCGGCGCTGGATCTCGTGCTGCCGCGCGGGGAAACCGCCGCGGCGCTCTCCCGGCTGACCAGCTACCTCTCGGCCCTCTCCGCGAACTACCGGGCGACCGCGCGTTTCCTCCACGCCTGATTCGTTCCCGGGGGTCCCCCGTTCGGGTTATCCTGCGAGGGTGAAATCCGCCTTCGCCGCCGCGATCCTCCTCCTGGGCTGCGCCCTGACCGCCGCCGCCGGGGAGGGCGTCGTCGTCGTCGAGGAGCCCGGCGTCGCCGGGGTGGCGCTCGCCGATCTTCAGGCGGCGCGGGCGCCCGGGGACCCGGACGGGTGGCGGGTCACGCTGGCGGGGGAGCGCCTGCCGTGGGACATCGTCGACGGCCTGCTGGTCTTTCCGGTTCCGCGCCCGGGAACCGTCCGGATCCGCCCCGGCGCAGAGACGGCCTCGGTCGTCGACAACCTGCACGTCGCGGGGACCCCCGCGGCCGCCGCCCCGCAGGTGCGCCGGTTCGAGCGGAACGCGTTTTTCGACAGGCTCGAAACCGCCCGCCTCGAACTCATGGACGTCACCGACCCGCCGTTCTACTGGCTGGCGATCCGCGGGCGGGCGGAAGCGGCGATCGACGCTCCCGGCTGGGGACGCGGGGCGCGCGTCCGGGTGCGTCTCCAGTCGCAGCGGACCCCCGGGGTTCCGCACAGGATCGCGGTCCTGCTCAACGGGGCCGCACTCGGGACCGCCGTGTGGGAGGGAGGCGCGCCGCACACCGCCGAGTTCGTCGTCGGCCCGGCCCACGTCGCCGGGGCGGGGGCCGCGTGGGTCTTCGAGTTCGTCACGGAGGATCCCCCGGTGCCGCGCGTCATCGCCTCCGGCCCGATCGGCGACGGCCCCCCGGCCTTCCTGGACTGGATCGAGCTGGAGGGCCTCCGCGCGCTCGATCCGGGGCAGGCGTCCTGGGTGGGAGACGGTTCTCCGGTCGATGCGTGCAGCGCCACCGCGGGCGCCGCGGCCCGCACCATCGTCTTCTCGGTCACCGAGGGACGCATCCGCGGCGTGGCCCCGGTCGCCCACGCCGGCCCGATGATGGCCTCTTCTCCCGCCGCCCTGCGCCGCCCCGCACTCCGGATCCTGGCGGCGGAGCCCCCGCCGGCACCGGTGGAGTGGCTTGCGATCGGGCCGGAGCGGTTCCGGGATGCGCTCGCCCCGCTCGTCGAGCACCGCCGCGCCCAGGGACTCTCCGCGCGCTTTGTCGCCCTGGAAGAACTTTCCAGGCTCGCGCCGGATGCGCCGGACCGGGTCGCCGCGATCGACCGCCTCGCCGAGGACCTGGCCGCCGCCGACGGACGCACGCGCCTCCGCTTCCTCCTCCTCGTCGGCGACGCCTGCCGCGGCGGGGGGCC
>JABWAY010000308.1 GCA_013360825.1 Candidatus Brocadiia bacterium
AGGTCGTCGTCCCAGGGGCGCCGCAGCTCCGCCGCGTCGATCCCCGTGACCGGCGGATCGGCGGGCCGGAGCGAAAACTCCAGCGGGAGCCCCAGCGCGTTGCCGGCGGCGAGTCCCAGGAGGCAGCCGGCGGCGCGGGACCGGACGTCGGGGGTGCTCATCCCCTCATTGTAGATCCCGCGACCCGCGCCGCCCCCGGTGACCCGCGCCCCCCGAAAACCGGACCCGTCGCTGGCGCTTCCGCCTCCTCCGTTCTACAATCCGCCCCCCGGGACGCCCCGGGACAACGAGGCCGGCAACCGGGATTGCGCACCCTTACGGAAGGACCGCGATGTTCCGCGATCGAGAGACCGACACACGGAAGTTCACGAGCGGCGCCGGACTCTTTCCCGGCGATAAGGCGCTTCCCGTCCGGGAAGCCTATGACGTGATCATGTCGCACCTCCCCGCGCCGGTGGCGGAGAAGGTGCCGCTGATGCGCTCGCTCGGGCTGGTGCTGGCCGAGGACATCGTCGCGGACATGGACATGCCCCCCTGGGACAAGGCCGCGATGGACGGGTACGCGATCCGCAGCGCGGACTGCCAGAAGTCGCCGACGGAACTGAAGGTCGTGGACGTGCTCCCGGCGGGGAAAGTTTCGAAACGGGCGATCGGCGCGGGGGAGGCGATCCGGATCATGACCGGCGCACCGGTCCCGCAGGGGGCCGACGCGGTGGTCCCCGTCGAGCGAACCCGCGGCATCGGCGACCTGGTTCACATCCTGGAGGCGGTTCCGCCGGGGGCGCACATCGCGCGCAAGGCCGAGGACATCCGCACCGGCGACGTTCTGGTGCGCGGGGGAAGCGTGGTCCGGCCGCAGGAGATCGGGATCATGGCGAGCGTGGGGTATCACGCGCCGAAGGTCTTCCGGCGGCCGACGGTCGCGGTCCTCACCACGGGGGACGAACTGGTCGAGGTGGACAAGAAGCCGGGCGAGGGGCAGATCCGCAATTCGAACGCCTACTCGATCGCCTCCCAGATCGCCGCGATCGGGGTGCCGTACGCCTATCTCGGGATCGTCCCGGATGTGGCGGAGGCCCTGACGGCGCGGCTGGAGCAGGCGATGAAGGCGGCGGACGTCGTTCTGCTGACGGGTGGGGTCTCGGCGGGGGAGTACGACCTGGTCGAGGACGTGATGAAGTCGAAGGGGATCGAGATCATATTCGAGCGGGTGAACATCAAGCCGGGGCGGCCGATGGTGTTCGCGAAGTCGCCGGACAAGCTGCTGTTCGGCCTGCCGGGGAACCCGGTGTCGACGTTCGTGACGTTCGAGGTGTTCCTGCGCCCCGCCCTCGGCCGGATGATGGGAAACCGGCTGATGGACAGGCCGGTGGTGGACGCGGAGCTGTCGGTGAATTTCGGGAAGCCCCAGGCGCGCGACCAGTACTGCCCGGCGCGGCTGACCTGGGTGAAGGACCGCTACATCGTGGCCCCCCTGGAGTCGCACGGGAGCGCTGACCTGCGGTCGATCTCCCAGGCGAACAGCCTGCTGATGATCCCCGCGGGGGAGGGGCCGTACCCGGTCGGCCGCGTGGTCCGGGTGATGACGCTGGACGAGGATCAGCAGATGTCGGGAGTGATGGGAGCCTGAGCCGGGCGGCGGGAGTCCCGGGGAGAGGTGACCTGCCGCTTCGGAACCGGATGTGCGCGCCCTCTGCCGTGACCGAGCCCGCATGCGGAGCCTGACAGCGTGCCCCAGTCTTCCCGCCTGACCGCGCCACCCCCCGCCGCTGAGAGGCCGTGGTGGCTCGTCCTCCTCCCGCTCGCGAGCGTCCCCCTTCTCTGGTTCGCCTGGCACCCCGTGGACCAGGGGTGGCTGGCCTACGTCGCGCTCTCGCCCTGGTTCGCGTTCCTCATCCTGGAGACACGCGTCCGCCGCGCCTGCTCCATGACCTTCTGGACATGGTTCCTCTTCTTCACGCTCGGCATGAACTGGCTCCGCTACACGACGGACGCCGCGTTCCTGGCGATTTCCGCGATCCTCGCGCTCGAGATGTTCGCGTTCGCCTGGTTCGCGCGGCGCTGGCTGGCGCGGCGGAACGATGCGTGGGCCTGGCTGGCGGTGGGGGTCGCGTTCATCGGGTGGGAGTACCTGCGGACGTACCTGATGGGGGGGTACCCGTGGTTCCTGCTCGGGCATACGCAGCACGCCTACCTCCCGCTGATCCAGGCGGCGGACCTCGGCGGCGTCCCCCTGGTCGGCCTCCCGGCGGCGCTCCTGAGCGCGGTCCTGGGGGGCGCGCTCGCCCGCCTCATCGCCCGGCTCCCGCTCGGGGGGGACCTCGCCCGCGCCGTCTGCGTCCCCGCGGCACTTCTCACCGCCCTCTCCGGCTACGGCATCTGGCGGCTCCACACCCTGCGCCCCACGACCGCCCTGAACGTCGGGATCGTCCAGGCCAACATTCCCCAGTCCGTGAAGGACGACGCGCGGCTGAACGAGGACGGACCGTGGGAGATGTTCGAGAAGCACGAAGCGCTGACGCGGCAGATCCGGCAGTCCTCGGACCTGATCTGCTGGGCCGAGACGATGTACTCGTGGCCGATCACGCCGAAGTATCCGCGGAACGAGGCCGGACTGCGGACGCTGGCGCGGAAGACGGGGCGGCCGATGCTGGTCGGCGTCGTCCTCGTCGAGCAGGACGGGCGGCAGTACAACTCTTCGCTGCTCGTCGACGCGGACGGGGAGATCCGGGGGCGTTACGACAAGCGTCACCTGGTGATCGTGGCGGAGGCGATGCCGTTCCGGAAGACGGCGCCGTGGCTGATGACGCTGTTCGAGAAGATCACGCGTCTCCGCGGGTTCGGGTCGATGGAGCACGGGGAGCGGCTGGACGTGATGGAGGCCCGCGGCCGCAGGTTCGGGACGCTGATCTGTTTCGACTCGATGTGGTCGGACGAGGCCCGTTCCTACGCGCGGGACGGCGCGGAGTTCCTCTGCTGTCTCTCCAACGACGGCTGGTTCCACGAGTCAGAGCAGCTCGACCAGATTCTCGCGGCGACGAAGTTCAGGTGCATCGAGAACCGGATGGGGATGGCGCGCTGCACGAACACGGGGATCAGCGCCTACATCGGGGCGGACGGACGCGTGAAGGAATTCGCGGTGGGAGGGCGGGTCAAGTCCGTCGCCGGGGCCACGGTCGCGGGGGTCGACGGGCGTGCGGGGAACACGCTCTTCACCGCCTGGGGGGAGTGGGTGGGGATGTCCTGCCTCGCGTTCGTGGGGATCCTGGCCTTCTTCGGCCCCCGGAAATCCCCGCCTTCCCCGGCGGAAAGCCAGTCTCCGCCCCCGGCCTCGATTCCCGAAAACGCCTGATGGATTCAGTTTCCGTCGTTTTTCGCTTGACTCCGCCGGTCCGCCCCCTAGAATTTCCCGGATCAACTGTAACCGGCGCCTTCTGGCGGGGGGCCGGACGCCGATTTCACGAGAGGAGCCTCGATGAGCACTTTGACCAAGGTCTTTGTCGTGCTGGTGCTGGTCATCTCGCTGGTCTATCTCGGCGTCAGCGCAACGCTGTTCGCGCACCGAGTGGACTTCAAGGCCAAGCTGGATGAGAAGACGGCCGAGTTTGCCGCGTTCAAGGAAACGGCGAACAAGGACAAGGCCGCGCTCGAAGCGGACATCCAGACGAAGGCCAAGGAGATCCAGGCGCGTGACCAGAACCTGAACGAGGCGAAGGCGGCGATGGACGCTTCGAAGCGGGAGCTGGAGAATCTGAACACGAAGTACAACACGCTGAACACGAATCACACGAACCTCGTGGCGGAGCAGCAGAAGCTGCAGTCGATCAACGAGGACCAGCACCGCCGGAACGAGAACCTGAACAAGCAGCTCGCGGAAGAGAAGAAGCTCCGCGAGGACGCGCAGCGGGTTCGCGACACGGTGCAGGCGGAACTGCTCGCCAGCCAGGACCGCCTGGAGAAGGCGTACAAGGACATCTCCGAGATGGAGAAGCAGATCGTCGAGGTGTCGAAGTCGAAGAACGACATCGAGCAGCAGCTCGCGTACATCCGGACGCTGGTCCCGAACATCGGGAACCTGGGCGTGGAGCCGAAGATCGACGGCGTCGTGCTGGGCGTGAGCGACAAGGTGAACCTGATCCTGATCAGCGTGGGCGGGAAGGACAACGTCCAGGTCGGGTACAAGTTCACGGTCTACCGCGGGAACCAGTACGTGACGAAGGTCGTGGTCGACAAGGTGGAAGATCAGTGGGCGGCGTGCCGCGAGCTCGAGGACTTCCGCAAGGCCAAGGTCCAGCAGGGCGACTCGGTTTCAACGCGGATCTTCGAGTAAACCCACGCTGAGGAGATGAGACGATGGTCGGTCCCAACGATGGTGTGAAGCCGAGCAACAATGTCTACAGCTTCCTCCTGATTGTGGCATTCACGTTCATGCTGGGCGGCGTGGTGTTCAACATGATGGAGCTGAACGAGCATTACGGAGTGACGTTCGGAGGCCTGATGAGCCCGCCTGCAGGCAAGGGCCCCGCTCCGGCTCCCGCGAAGTAGGCTTTCCCCCGCCAGTTCGAGACCCCCTGCGCGATGCGCAGGGGGTTTTTTTGTGCCCCGGGAAAAATTCCGGGAGCGTCCTGAACTTCCGGATGCGGGCGGCGTCAGACATGCGGAACCATCAACCCGCAGACAGGAGCCGCCCATGACCGGACTGCGCACGACCGCCGTGGCCGCATCGCTCGCCCTCGCGTCGCTGTTCGCCCTTCTCAGGACCCTGGACGACCGCGATCTCTGGCAGGGGAGGGCGGAAGGGGAGTCGGAGGTCCGGCAGGCCCTGGAGGAGCGGATTGCCGCGCTCGAGGCGGCCGGCCAGGCGGCCCGGGCGGAGGCCCGCGTGCGCGAGGCCG
>JABWAY010000309.1 GCA_013360825.1 Candidatus Brocadiia bacterium
ATCGCGCTCGCCGGCGGCGTGCGCGGGGCCTTCGCAGCGCTCCCCGGGGGGCGGATCGACCGGGGGGACGACCGGCGGAGGATCGCCGCCCGGGTCCGCCGACGCCGCCGCATCGAGGAACGCGAGCAGCCTCGCCTGCTCCTGCGACTTCGCCGCCATCTCCCGCGCCACCCCCCGGTTCCGCCGCACCTCGGCCGCGGTGATCGCTGCCTCCTTCGGATCCTCGCCCTTCGGCGGGAGGTGGAACCACGTGAACAACGCAATTGCGTCCTCGTCCCCGCCGGCGCCGCGCACGATCGCCACCAGCCGGTCGAACGGGATCTCCTTCCACGGGTCGATCGTGAGCTCCGCCCCCATCTTCTGCAGCCGGACCACGATCTTCCCGTCGTCCCGGCCCCGCAGCGTCGTTCCGCGGTCGCCGTACTTCTCCAGGTCGAGTTCGACGCCCTTTTCGAACGCGGCAAAGAGCACCTTCCGGAACTCGGCGTGGCGATCGACGATCCAGCGAAGGTCGGCGGCGTCCGCCGCGAGGGCGGGGAACGACGCCTCGCAGCCGGTGATCGCGGCCAGCGCGGCGGCGTGGTCCTGGGAGGGGAGAGCCCCGGCGACGGCCGCGCGCACCTTCGGCAGCTCGGTCCGGCGCAGATCCTTCGCGGCCGCCGCCAGCGCGAGCGACTCGAGGCGTGCGATTTCGATGTCCGATTCTTCCGTCGCCGCCGGCGACTCCCACGCGCGGACCGCCTTCCAGGCGGCCACGCCTTCCGCGAACCGTCCCTCCTGCTCGTGGACGCGTGCCGCTGCGCGGACGCCGGAGAGCAGATCCGCGAGCCTCGCCGCGGCCTGCGCCCCCCACTCCTCCTTCTTCGCCCTGTCCTCGGCGGTCAGCGGCTCCCATGCGTGAAGCAGCGCCTGTGCCGCGCCGACCCGGTCCGCTGCCAGCAGCGGCCGGAACTCCGTCTCCCGGCGTTCCCACTCGAACGCCTTCGGCGGCGCGGTCGTCCCCGTCGTCTCCGGCGGCGTCTCCGCCGCCCCCGTCAGCCCCTGCAGCTGGGCCGCGATCTTCGCGCGGTCTTCCTCCGTCTTCGCGGCGGCCAGCTGCGCTTCCAGATCCTGCACACGGGCCGCGAACTCCTCCTTCTCCCGCCGCCGCTCCTCCTCGACCCGCGCCTGCGCCTCCGCCAGCTTCCGCTCCGCCTCCGCCGGATCCCCTCCCGATCCTGCACGGGCGATCAGGATCGCCGCCACCAGCACCACGACCGCGGCGCCCGCCCCCGCCGCCACCGCCGCCCGCCGACGGATCCACCGCGCACCTTTCTCCACCGCCCCCGCCCGCCGCGCATGGATCGGCTCTCCCGCGAGGAACCGGTCGATGTCCCCGGCCATCTCCTCCCCCGTCTGGTACCGCTTCTCCGGAAGCTTCTCCAGCGCCTTGAGGCAGATCGTCTCCACGTCCCGCGGGATCCCGGGGACCAGCTGCGACGGGGGGCGCGGCTCCTCCTTCGCGATCGCCTCGAGAAGCGAGATCAGGTCTTTTCCGTCGAAGGGTGCGCGGCCGGTGAGCCCTTCGTAGAGGACGGCGCCGAGGGAGTAGATGTCGGTGCGGCCGTCGACTTCGCCGCCCGCGCCCCGGGCCTGCTCCGGAGACATGTAGCTCGGCGTTCCCATGATCGCGCCGCTCATGGTCAGGCGCGTGGCCGACTCGACCTCGCGCGCGAGGCCGAAATCGGAGAGATACGGCGTCCCCTCGGTCGAGACGAGGATGTTCTGCGGCTTGACGTCCCGGTGGACCAGGCCCTGGCGGTGCGCGTAGTCCAGCGCGCGCGCCATCTTCCCGATCGTCTCCACCAGCTCCCGGACCGGGAGGCGCTCCGGCGCGAACTGCGCGTTGAGCGGTCCGCCCTCGATGAAATCCATCGTGAAGTACGCGCGCCCGTCCGCCTCTCCGAGTTCGTGGACGGCGACGATGTTCGGGTGGCGGAGGCGCGAGACGACGCGGGCCTCGCGCAGGAACCGAGCCTTCAGCTTCTCGTCGTCCGCCGTCAGCAGCACCTTCACCGCCACGGTCCGCCGGAGTTTCTCCTCGTACCCCTGGTAGACCACGCCCATCCCGCCCCGACCGAGCTCTTTCAGGATCGCGATCGGACCCAGCGTGCGCCGCGCGGCCGGCTTCCCGCCGCTTCCCGCCCCGCCGATCGCCGGCATCACGTGGCTCCCGCTGACCCCCACCTCGCGGTCCTCCACCGGCGTCAAGGTCCCCGTCTGGCAGCGCCCGCACCGGTAGATCCGGTTGGCGACCCACTGGGCCACGTTGAAGCGCGCCCGGCAGTTGTCGCACTCGCCGATCTTCTTGTGCTGGGAGGCCAGCGCCGCCTGGATATCCTCCGGCGCGACCTTGCCGCCCTGCACCAGGAGCTCGCCCAGGCGCGCGGCGCGTCCCTCCATGATGAGCGAGCGCTGGCGGGCCAGGGCCTCCGCCAGCTCCTGCTCGGAGAGCTTCCCCGACTGCACGAGGTGCCGGCCGAGTTGCGCTTCGTCCTGCATCTGCTCCCCTCAAGGTGGCGACGGCGGCTCGCACCGGATGAACCGCTCCCGGGGGGACCAACGTACCGCGAGGGGGGGATATTGTGTAGCGCGATTCGAATCCCGGTGCGGGCGGGTGCGCTCCGCCGCCGACGCCTCGGAATCCGACCGGTCGACGCGGTCGGTCCCGCCGTCCGGTTCGAGCGCGCCGTCCGATCGCCGGGTTTCTTCGAGGAGCCGCTCAGGCCGACTCGAACTCGACGTGCTGCACCCCGGGGACGGCGTTGAGCTCCGCCACGAGGGCGACCGGATCGGACTCCGGTCGCAGGGCGATCCTCCAGGTGAGTTCCAGCGAGGCTCCCTGGCGCGAGGTCGCGGCGCGCGCGAGACGGTCGTCCGTCGCGTGCCGGCGGATCGCGGCTTCGAGGAGGCCCCGCGGATTTTCGGCGGCGCCGACCCGGACGAGCAGCGTCCGCTCGCTCCCGGGCACTCCCGGGGGCGCCCAGACCGACCCCGGCCGGGCGCCGAGGAATGCCAGGAGCCCCACGAGCGGAATCCCGAACACGCACACCTGCCAGTTCGCGATCCCGGAGGCCATGCCGCAGACGACGGCAAAGATCACGAACGCCGTGTCGCGGGAGTCCTCCACGTCCGTGCGGAAGCGCACGATGGCGAGCGCGCCGACGAGGCTGAACGCCCGCGCGATGGAGTCGTCGATGACCATGGTCGTCATCGCCACGAGCACGCAGAGGAGGAGAAGCGCGGTCGCGAACGGACGGTTCGTCCGCCCTTCCCGCGCGGCGGACATGGTGAAAATGCGCGCCACTGCGAGCCCCGCCAGCGCCGACATCAGGAGGCGGGCGATCGCGATCGACACCGGCAGGCCGCGCGCGCTGTAGTCCTTCGCCAGCGCCTCGAACAGGTTACCCTCCACGCGTTCCTCCTTCCGCCAGCCCCAGCTCGACGCACGCGCGCCGGTACTTGGAGAATCCCGAGGACGACAGCCCGAGGTCCGAGACGAGCGCCCGGAACTGCGCCGGCAGGGAGTCGGTGAACTTCAGCTCGCACACCGCCCCCTCCGCCAGGAGCCGGCACCCCCGTCCGCCCGCGACCGGCACGCTCCAGCCCGACGCCCGCGCTCCCTGGATCTCCCGGTCCAGGGTCAGACGGAACCGCCCGGGACCGGACGCGCCGAAATACGCCCTCCTGAGGTACGCGACCGCCGCGACGGGGCGCAGCAGTCGCCCCTCGACCTCGTCGAGGAACCAGGCCGGCCCCCACCCCGCGGGAGCTCCCGCCCCCGCCAGCCACCCGACCTCCACGTCGGGAATCCGGTCCCGCCGCTTCGAAACCCGCTCCCCGGCACGCGTCTTCCGCTCCAGCCAGAGGTCGCCCGACCCGCCGTAACGCCGCAGCCTGTGCTTGTCCCCCCCGGTTTCCGGCGCGCGGTGAAAGACATCCAGCGCCGGCGTATCCAGGTACACCGTCGTCACCTCATAGGCGCCGCCCCGCGCCGGCTCTCCATGCGGATCGGGGATCATCGCGCGGTCCGCCCAGCTTTCGATCGCCCGCGCGGTTCCGTCGCCGACGAGGAACTTCAGTTCGAAGGCGCGCGCCGCGGCGCTGAGCGACGGGGAGGCCGCCGCGGGAACGGGCGCGCGGGAAGCCGGGCGATCCGGGCTGTTCACCGGTCCTGCTGCGGGTGCTTCATCGGCCGTCATCATAGCACCGCCCGCGATGCGGTATACTGACGGCAGTTCTCTGACAACCGGGGCTGACAGCAGGCACCCATTCCGTCATCACCGTCACACCCTTCCGGGGGCGTCATGGTTTCGACCGGGACATGGATGTCGGCGCTGCGTGCCGAGGACGCCCGTTGGCCTCGTTAAAACTACCGGGCAACACTGTACACGCGACTCCCGCGTATAGCCTGGCTGCTTAATCGCAGTCCCGTCCTTCCGGCCACCCTCGCGTGGGTGCGCTTTCCGCAAGGAAAGCGGCCTGGCCGGTCGGGGCGCCGCTCGTGAGGTAGAGCGAAGGGTGTCCGGTCCACTACCCTGAGCCCACGGAGAGACGGACCTGGCGGCGACGGAAGCCCGTCCGTGGGCGTCCGTCGTTGCGACAACAAATCGCGGAATGCGCACGGAGATGCGACGGCTGAATTGTTTCGGGACGCGGGTTCGATTCCCGCCGCCTCCATTCGACTCGCCCGTCTCGGCCGCTGGCCGAGACGGGCTCGCTCATGGCGGAGCCCCGGCGGTGCGGCAGGATGGCCCCGGACTCGGGCGCTCATGGCGGAGCCCCGGCGGTGCGGCAGGATGGCCCCGGACTCGGGCGCTCATGGCGGAGCCCCGGCGGTGCGGCAGGATG
>JABWAY010000310.1 GCA_013360825.1 Candidatus Brocadiia bacterium
GACCGCCTCCGCCGGCGCGCACCCCCGCGCCGTCTGGATCGCGACCGCGGCGTTCAGGATCACGACCTCGGCGACCGGTCCCGGTCGACCCTCCAGGACCTCGACGATCCGCGCCGCATTCTCGGCGGCCGTCCCGCCGGCGAGTTCCGAAGTCCGCACGCGCGGCATCCCCCAGGCCTGGGAGAAGTCGATCAGGACCGAGCGACGCTGCCCCCCGTTCACGGTCGCGACCGCATTCCGCGCCTCCAGCGTCGCCTCGTCCGCCCCTCCCGCCCCGTGCACCACGGTCGCACGTTTCACCCCCAGCCCGGCCAGCGTCCCCGCCACCAGGTCGACCAGCCGGAGCTCCGGGACGCCGATGACCTGGAACGCCGGGCGCGCCGGGTTGGCCAGCGGCCCGCAGAGATTGAAGACCGTCCGCATCCCGAGCTCCCTCCGGATCGGGGCGAGCCCCCGCAGCGCCGGGTGGAACGCCGGCGCGAACATGAACCCCAGCCCGTGCTCCCGCACGTCCCGGGCCACCTCCGCCGCCGGCTTCTCCACCGGCACCCCCAGCGCCTCCAGCACGTCCGCACTCCCGACCTTCCCCGACGCCGACCGGTTCCCGTGCTTGGCGACCGGGACTCCCGCCCCCGCCGTCACGAACGCCGCCGCCGTCGAGACGTTCACCGTCGCCAGGCCGTCCCCTCCCGTTCCACAGGTGTCGACCGCCTCGATCCCCCCGAGGTCGACCGGCACCATGCACTCCCGCATCGCCGTCACCACCCCGGCCAGCTCCTCCGCCGTCTCACCCTTCTGGCGCAGCCCCATGAGAAGCGCCCCCGTTTGCGCGGGACTTACCTCACCGCGCAGGACGCGCAGAAACACTCCTCGTGCTTCTTCACGAAGAAGCGACTGGCCTTTCGAGAGTTTTTCGAGCGCGTGTTCGGGAGTCATTCGGGGGCCCGCTGTTCGAGAAAGTTCCGGAGGATGGTGCGCCCTGGCGCGGTCAGGATCGATTCCGGGTGAAACTGCACGCCCTCCAGCGGGAAGACCTTGTGCCGGAGCCCCATGATCTCCCCCTCGACCGTGTGGGAGACGACCTTGAGCGTCGGTGGGAGCGTCTCCTCGCGGACGACGAGGGAATGGTACCGCGTCGCCGGGAACGGATTGGGGACGCCTCTGTAGAGCCCCTTGTTGTCGTGGTAGACGAGCGAGACTTTTCCGTGCATCTGCCGGTCGGCCCGGGAGACGACGCCGCCGAAGACCTCGCCGATCGCCTGGTGGCCGAGGCAGACCCCGAGAACGGGGATTTTCCCGGCGAAATGTCCGATGAATTCCTTGGAGACGCCGGCCTTCCCCGGGTCCCCCGGTCCCGGGGAGATCACGACGTGAGCCGGCCCCATCGCCTTCGCCTCGTCGAGCGTGATCTCGTCGTTCCGGCGCACGACGATCTCCGCGCCGAGTTCGCCGAAGATCTGGACGAGGTTCCAGGTGAAGCTGTCGTAATTGTCGATGAGCAGCAGCATGGGGAGGGCTCCGGGGTTAGAGGTCGGCGGCCAGTTCGACGGCCTTCCGAAGGACCGCGACCTTGTTCTGTGTTTCCAGTTCTTCGCCTTCCGGGGTCGAGCCGCCGACGATGCCCGCCCCCGCCTGCAGATGAGCCACGCCGCGATGGACGACCAGCGTGCGGATCGCGATGCACATGTCCATCGAGCCGTTCGCGCCGAAGTACCCGACGGCGCCGGCGTACGGGCCGCGCCGGGAGGACTCGAGCGACTCGATGATCTGCATCGCGCGGACCTTCGGCGCCCCCGTGACCGTCCCGGCGGGAAATGCGGCGCGGAAGAGGTCGAACTGGTCGAGCCCCGGGCGGAGCGTCCCGCGGACCTCGCTGACCAGGTGCATGACGTGCGAGTACCGCTCGACCGAAAACAGATCGGTCGGCTTGACCGTCCCGTACGCGCACACCCGCCCGAGGTCGTTCCGCGCCAGGTCCACGAGCATCACGTGCTCCGCGCGCTCCTTCTCGTCCGCCAGCAGCTCCGCCGCGAGCGCCCTGTCCTTCTCCTCCGTCTCCCCGCGCGGACGCGTCCCCGCGATCGGCCGCAGGATCGCCGTCCGCCCGTCGAGCTTCACCAGCACCTCGGGACTCGACCCGATCAGCTGCAGGTCCCCCGATTCGAAATAGAACATGTAAGGGCTGGGATTCAGGATCCTGAGCGCCCGGTAAACCTGGAACGGCGGGACCCCCAGCGCACCGCTGAACCGCTGCGACAGGACGATCTGACACGCGTCCCCCGCGCGGATGTGCTCCCGCGCCGCCTCCACCGCCGCCAGGAACTTCTCCCGGGGCATCTCGGGCTCCAGCACCCCCGCCGCCCCGCGCTCATCCGCCGCCGCCGGGAGAGGCCCCCGCAGCCGCGCGACCATCTCCTCCAGCCGCTCCCGCCCCGCCGCCTCGCTCTCCGCCAGCGTGACCAGCGTCATCTTCCGCCGGATGTGGTCGAACAGCACCAGCGCATCGGTCATCAGGAACCTCCCGTCCGGGAGCCCGAGCCTGTCGGGGAGGGTCGCGGGAATCCGCTCGAAGTGGCGCACGAAGTCGTACCCGAGGTACCCGACCGCCCCGCCGAGGAGCGGCCACGCCCGCGCATCGTCGCCGAGTTCCCGCGCGCCGAGGATGTCGCGGAGCAGGTGCAGGGGGTCCCGTCCCCCGTACGGGAGACTCTCGCTTCCCCTCTCGCGTTCCACCGTGAGGGCGGTCGGCCCGAACGTCAGGGTGGCGGAGTGGCCGACGCCGATGAACGAGTGCCGGCCGAGGGTTTCGCCGCCCTCGACGGACTCCAGGAGGAAGCGCGCGCCCGCCGGCCGCAATTTGAGGAATGCGGAGACGGGGGTCTCGAGGTCGGCGGGGATATCTCGGGGGACGGCGACGGTTCTGGTCATGGTTCCTCGTATCCAAACAAAAAGCCCTGTCCCGGGTGATCCGGGACAGGGCTCGTTGCGGTCAGAAGGGGTGACTTACCCCGGCAGGCCCGCATCGGCCCCTGTCCCGGCGGAGTACGGCCACCAGTACGCTGGAGAGATGCGGGTGTGTGTCATGGGGCGGGGATTCTAGGGGTGTGGGGGTGGGAGTCAAGGAAAAACGCGATCTTGAGTGAGGATTTCCGATTTTCGGATCTCCGGCCTGCGGGAATTCCGTGGAAAGCGATCGTAACGACTGTCTAGTCCACGACTTAGGTTGCTCCGAAAGTGTTGAAAAGAATAACTGACAACAGTACGTGACAGCCTAACATCTATATGTTATAAAGAATAAGCAACCACAGCGTTCTCTTCCGGAGAGGGTCCACCCCATGTTCAAGGCCATCGCCATCGCCGTCGCCATCACCACCCTGACCGTCGTCGCCTGGTTCCGCGGCTGGCTCCCGGTGCAGTCCAAGTCCTCGAGCACCCAGGCCCAGGATCAACTCCCGACCACACTCGCCGGCGGCCAGGGCGCCGGAATCGCCACCGGACCCAAGGCCGGCGAGCCCGCCCAGCCGGTCCCCAAGGCTGAACCCCGCTCGGGCCTCGGCCTCTTCCAGCTCGGCGACTACGAGGCGGCGATCCCCCGGCTCACCGAGGATCTCGCCCGGGATAAGGGCTCGGCCGCGCACTGGGCCGCCCTGGCGACCAGTTACGAGAAGACCGGGCAGATCCAGGAGTCCCTCGGCGCCTGGAACCGCCTCGCCGCGAACTGCCCCCGCGCGGCCGAACGCCCCGCGGCACTGGCCAGACTGTTCGCCGCCGCCGAAGGCGCCGCGCGGGTCGACGCCGCGATGCGTCTGCTGCGGGAGCATCCGGAGTCCACGGAAGCCGGGGCGAACGTGGTGGCGATCGCGGACCTCGCGGAGAAGAACGGCCGGCCGCTGGATGCCTGGGAAGCGCTGTCGCTCGCGGTCCAGCTCGGTGTCGGGAACGAGGGGGCGCTGATCCCGCGTTGTGCGGCCTGGGCGGACGCGCTGGCGTTCAGCCCGAAGGATGTCCCGGAGATTGCGACGATTCACCTGGTGAAGCAGGGGGATCTGGTGGTGACGATTGCGAAGAAGTACAAGGTGGACCAGGGGGTGGTGGCGCGGGTCAACCGGGTCCAGAACGGCGCGATCAAGGTTGGGCAGAGGCTGAAGGTGCTGACGCTGAAGCCGACGATCGAGGTGAGCATCAAGAAGCTCTGGCTGCGGCTGTACTACGACGGGAAGCACGGGAAGTATCTGGCGCGGCAGTATGCGGTCTGCACGGGAGCGCTGGATGTGAGTCCGACGCCGATCGGGACCTTCACGGTTTCGACGAAGCTGATCAATCCGGAATGGACGCGTGCGGGTCATGCGGCCGTCCCGTTCGGGCATCCGGACAATCCGCTGGGGACGCGCTGGATGGGTTTTGCGGAGCCTGGTTACACGTCATTCGGGATTCACGGCACGATCAAGCCTGAAACGATCGGGACGCACGCGTCGAACGGCTGTGTCCGGATGAAGAACGACACGGTGGAAGAGTTGTTCGATCTTGCGCCGAGTGGGACTGCGATCCTGATTCACGACTGATTTCCGTCTGCATTTCCCAGGCCGGCGGTCCCCCCGCCGGCCTTTTTCTTTTCCCTTTCCCTTTCCCTTTCCCTTTCCCTTTCCCTTTCCCTTTCCCTTTCCCTTTCCCTTTCCCTTTCCCTTTCCCTTTTCCCTTTCCCTTTCCCTTTCCCTTTCCCTTTTCCCTTTCCCTTTCCCTTTTCCCTTTCCCTTTCCCTTTCCCTTTTCCCTTTCCCTTTTCCCTTCCATGAGAAGGCCCCCCGGATCAAGGACATTTTGGAGACCTGCACGCCGGAGCCAGCTCCCGCCACGCTTCCATCCGCACTCTTT
>JABWAY010000311.1 GCA_013360825.1 Candidatus Brocadiia bacterium
TCCCGGACCGTTTCGCGCGCGGCGTTGTGGGCGTCGACCAGCTCGGCCATCCGCAGGCGGATTTCCGCGGCGTCCGGCCCCCCCGGGCCGAACAGTCCGGGGTCGGAAACCCGGGTCAGCGCCTGCCGGACGCGGCTCAGGGCATCGGAGAGTCCCGCGAGGGCGTCCTGCCGCCCCGCCGCCGCCCCGATCCGCCCCTCCATCGTCGCGATCCGCCGCTTCTGCGACGCCGTGAGGGCGTCGATGAGCGCGCCGGTATCGATGCCGCTGGAGAGTCCGTTGACGGAGATGCCGGGCATCACGCCACCGTGTCCAGGAAGAGGCCGAGGGAGCGGGAGAGCGCGGCGCGGAACTCGAGGACTTCCTGCGGCGGGACGCTGCGCAGGATCTCGCGCGTGCGGGCGTCGACGAGCTGGAGGAAGACCTGTCCGGTCGCGTCATGGATGCCGATCGAGAGGGCGACCGTGCCGCGCGGGGGCGCGTCGGCGGCGGGGGGCGGCTCGGGCGCGGGAGCGTCCTTCGGCGGCTCCTGGACGGGCAGGCGCACCGCGGGCGCTTCCCGCACCGGCTCGGGCGCCGGGATCGGGATCGATGTCGGGACGGGTGGGAGTCCGGTGATCATCGTGAATCCGGCCCGGCGGCCCCCGTCAGGGAGCCGCCGGACCGCCTTGGTCTCTCTACTGGATCAGGGCCAGGACGTTCTGGGCAGCCAGGTTCGCGCTTCCCAGGACCGCAATGCCGCTCTGGTACAGGATCTGCGCCCGGGCGAGCTGGGCCGATTCCTCGGCGAAATCGAGATCGCGGATCGCCGATTCGGCGGCCGTGATGTTCTCGATCGTGACCTCGAGGTTGGCCAGGTTCGGCTCCAGGTTGAACTTCTGGATTCCCCCGAGGAAACCGCGCAGGCGGGAGACGGAGGCCTGGGCGGCGTCGAGGATGCGGAGGGCGTTGACCGGGTTGGCGGTGAGGTCGTTGCCGGCGCCGGTGACGAGCGAGCTGAGGAACCCTCCTTCGTTGACCGAGGACCCCGTCGCGGCGTTGGCCAGCTCGTCCAGACGCGTGGCGTAACCGAGGCGGGTGGCGGAGATGTCGCGGATGCCGAGGGAGATCCGGTCGTCCGGATTGGCGGTCTCGTTGACCTGGAACGAAATCCCGGACCGGGCGACGCTGAAGGTATACGGCCCGCCTGCGGTCGTCGTGGCCGCGAGGAAGTCGAACTCGAACTGGGCATCGTTGAGAAGGATGGAGAAATGCAGCCCCCGTCCGGTGAAGGTCGCGCCGTTGATGGAGGCGACGCCGTCCACGCCGGTGTCGGTGGTCGTGGCTCCGAGGCCCGCGACGGCGCCGGAGAGGACCTCGATGTTCATGAACTGGTTCGAGCCGAAATCGTCCGTGAACGCCGCGCCCAGGCCGTCCGCGAAGACCCCGGTCTCCTGAGCGACGGTGTTGATCGCCGCCCCGACCTGCGCGGCCGTGGCGAGCGCCGCGACCGTGACTTCCCTGCTGCCGAGGGCTCCCGTGATGCGAAGTGTCGCCCCGGCGGCGCCTGCGGCCCCGATCCCCGTGAGCGTCGCGCGCTCCGCGAGCGTCGTGTAGGCGACAGAAACCGTGCGGGACGTCGAACCCGGCGCAAAGATGAACTTGCTCAGCTCCAGATTGGAGATGTTCGCGTTCGTGGCCGTGACGGTGTACCCGCTGTTGCCGTTCAGGAGCTCCCGGTTCCCGAACCGCGTCGTCTGGGCCACGCGGTCGATCGCCGAAATCGCCTCATTCACCGCCGCCTGCTCCGCCGCCACCTGGTCGGGCGAAGCGCCGTTCAGCGCCACCAGGACACTTCCCCGGATCTGGTTGAGCAGGTTGTGGATCTGCTGGAGCGCCCCGTCCGCCGTGCCGACGAGGTTGGTCGCGTTCTGGGTGTTCTCGCTCGCCTGCTTGAGGGCCTGGATCTGCGCGCGGAGCTGTTCCGAAATCACCAGCCCGCTGGGATCGTCGGACGCGCGGTTGATGCGCAGCCCCGTCGAGAGGCGTTCGAGAGAGACGGCCTGGGACCGTTCCGCGGAGCGCAGGTTGCGCAGCGCGCGGATGGCCTCGATGTTCGTATTGATACGAAGTGCCATTGTGTCATCCTCCGTGATGAGTGTTCCCGCGGCATCCATGCCGTCGGGGGTTCCCCGGTGAGGGGGCGGACTGAACGGACCTGCGGGTGGGCCTTCGGGCCTCCAATGGAGTCAAACCGGAGGCTACCAGACGGGGGGAGGGGGAACCAAGCGCGAAATTCACGGCTTCGCCGGGGGTGGCGCTCCCCCGCCCGGCGGCTTGCGTTTCAGCAGATCGGCGGCCAGGTCGACCCCGCGGGTGTCGGCGGCGGCGATGTTCGCGTCGCGGATCGCGACCCAGATCTCCTTGCGGTGGACGGCGACGCTCGCGGGGGCGGAAATGCCGAGGCGGACCTTGTCCCCGCGGATCTCCACGATCTGCACCTCGATCCCGTCGCCGATGACGATCGCTTCGCCGATCCCCCGTGTGAGGACGAGCATCTCAGGCCGCCCCGAAGACGGCGACGCGGGCGAGGTCGAGGGGGCGCGCCTGGACGACCTGGCGGGCGCGCAGGGTGCCGGGGGAGAAGACGATCGGGCCGAGGAGGTTGGCCGTCATCTTCTTCGGGTCGGCCGGGACGGTCAGGATCGCCACCACGAACCCTTCCGAAAGATTCGCGAGCCCGATCTCGTCCAGGTCCTCTTTCCGCACCTCCGCGGTGTAGGCGGGGTCGATCAGGCAGGGATCGCAGACGACGAACGCGAGGTCCCCGCGCTCGACCGACTGGAGCCACTGGAACGGGCCGCCGCCGGGGTTCGGGAGCAGCACGAACTGCCGGAGCCCGGGGAATCCGGGGAGGCCGTGGGCCATCGTGTAGACCCGGTCGTCCGGGATGGTGAGCGGGCCGAAGCGTGTGGTCGTGAAGGTCGGCATGGGGGGCGCCTAGGCGAGGAATTCGAAGAGGGATGTCTGGAGGATGCGGGCGGCGGAGGCGAGCGAAGCCTGGAGCACGGTCTGCTGCTGGGTCAGGCGCGTGGCGGCCTCCGCGAAGTCGATGTCTTCGGTGTTGCTCAGGAGTTCGCGGAATGTCTCCGTGTCCTGCTCGAGCCGGTTCTGCATCAGCTCGAGGCGGCGGGAGCGGGCACCGGCATCGGCGCGCCCGGCGAGGACGGTGTCGCGGGAGGCCAGGACGCGGTCCCCCGCGGCGGCGATCCGGTCGCTGTCGCCCGAAAGGAGCGCGGCCTGGAGCGCGAGGAGCGCCGTGAACGGGCTCTCGTCGGCGAGCCCGGCGGGGGCGAGCGCGGTGCCGGCGAGCGTGAGGACCGGGTCGACCCCGGGCGGATTGGGGACCGAGGACGCGATCCCGAGCCCTTCCGCCGCGAACGATCCCGCGGTCGAGACGACCGAGACGGCGCTTCCCCCGTCCGCTCCCCTGTCGTCCAGGACCAGCGCCCCGGTGAGTTCGTCGATGCGGGCGAGGATCGGGGAGCCGAGGCCGGCGTTCCCGGGGGCGGTGTTGATGCGGTCGAGGATGCCGGAGACGGAGGTGGCGCCGTCGAGATCGACGTCGAACGTCGCGCCGGTCTTGGTGGTGATCCGGAGGTCCGCGCCCGGAACGGTGCGGAGGCCGGCGCCGGCGTTGAGCGAGGCGGTGGCGGAGCGGTGGAGGGTGTGGAGCCAGCCGAGGGTGGACGCGGTGGCGCCGCCGGCGTTGGCGACGCGGAGTTCGGCGCCGGAGAGGAGCTGGCGGAGGTCGAGGGAGCGGCCATCGGCGGCGATCTCGGCGGCGGCGTGGACGCCGGCGCCGGCGATCCGGTTGGCGAGGTCCTCGATGCGTGTGACGCCGGTGAGGGAGAGGGTGGCCGCGAGGGGTCCGTTGGTGATCGAGAGCCCCGCGGGGTCGAGGCCGAGGCCGCCGCGGAGCTGGGCAAGCTGGGTGCCGCGCGTGAGGACCGGGTCGAGGTCCCCTCCCGTCAGTGTGACGGCCACGCCGAGCGGTCCCGTGGCGATGCCGAGCTGCGCGGCGGTGGTCCCGCCGCCGACCTCCTCCACCACGATCGTCCCCGCGCCACCGTGGACGATCTCGAGGCCGTTTCCGGCGGCATTGAGCCCGGCCGAGAGGGCGGGAAGGGACGCCGCGAATTCCCGGTTCAGGGTGTCCAGCAGGTCGCCGATGTCGCGGACGCCGGAGAGGTCGACCGTGACGGACGGGCCGCCGACCCCGTCGGAGATCTTCACGGCCCCCGCGGCGATGCCGAGTCCGCCCCGGAGATCCGCCATCTGCGTCGCCGCGGCGTGGATCTCCCATGTATCGCCGGCGGCGAAGGCGGCGCCGAACGCGGTCCCGAACGTGAAGGTCCCGGTCGCGCTGTCGAACGCCGTGATCTGCCGCGATGTTCCGGCGTTCGCCCCGCTGGTGGCGCGGAGCTCCAGGAACCGATAGGCGTCGGTCCCCCCGCCGATCGTGGAGGCGGCGACCAGCGAACCGCCGCCGCTCGCCGCGGTCGCCGCGCCCGCCTTCCCTCCGCGCGAGACCGTCGGGTCGAGATCGAACCGGATGTCGAACCCTTCCCCGCCCGTGAACGCGCTTCCGAACGGCGCGGTCAGCGTGAACGTCCCGGTCAGCGTGTCGAACGACGCGATCTGCCGCGAAGTCCCGGCGTTGGCCCCGGTGCGGACCACGACGGACAGGCCGGCGTAGGCCTCGACGCCGCGCCCGATGAACGCGCTGTCCACCACCGTCCCCGCGCCGCTCGCGGCCGTCGCGACTCCCGGGGCCGCTGCCGGGAGGATCGCCGTCGCGCGGAACGCCCCCGACGCGGTCAGGTTGTCCG